>CAYTJB010000101.1:0-10097 GCA_964437995.1 uncultured Bacteroides sp.
TTATTAGGTAAACGTGTCGATTATTCTGGTCGTTCAGTTATCGTTGTAGGTCCTGAGTTAAAATTAAACGAATGTGGTATTCCAAAAGATATGGCTTCTGAATTGTTTAAGCCATTCATTATCCGTAAAATGCTCGAAAGAGGAATTGTAAAAACAGTTAAATCTGCTAAAAAAATTGTTGACAGAAAAGATCCTGTAGTTTGGGATATTCTCGAAAGTATTTTGAAAGGACATCCTGTTATGCTAAACCGTGCTCCAACCCTTCACCGTTTGGGTATTCAAGCATTTCAGCCTCGATTGGTTGAAGGTAAAGCTATCCGTTTGCATCCTTTAGTATGTACTGCTTTTAATGCCGACTTCGACGGCGACCAAATGGCTGTTCACGTTCCACTTGGAAATGCAGCAATTTTGGAAGCTCAAATTTTAATGTTGGCTTCTCATAATATTTTAAACCCTGCAAATGGAGCACCTATCACAGTTCCATCTCAAGACATGGTTTTAGGGCTTTATTATATAACCAAAGGCAGATTAAGTGAACCCGAAAACCCTGTTATGGGCGAAGGAAAAAGCTTCTATTCTGCGGAGGAAGTTATAATTGCATACAACGAGCAAAAAGTTGATTTACACGCTTGGATAAAAGTTCTTATTGATGTTGAAGAAAACGGCGTTACTAAAAAAGTACTTAAAGAAACTACTGTTGGGCGTGTATTGTTTAACCAAGTAGTTCCTAAGGAATATGGGTTTATTGATGAATTGCTAACAAAAAAATCATTGCGTGATATTATCAGTTCTGTTTTGAAAAAAACAGGTACTGCTAAAACTGCAAAATTCTTAGATGATATCAAAGACTTAGGTTTTAAAATGGCATTCCAAGGAGGTTTATCATTTAACTTAGGTGATGTTATTATTCCTGCTATAAAAGAACAATTGGTAGCCGATGCTAATGCAGAAGTGGACGAAGTAATGAATAATTATAATATGGGATTTATTACAAACAACGAAAGATACAATCAAATCATTGATATTTGGACACATACCAATTCTCATCTTACACAAACACTAATGAAACAACTATCAAAAGATAAACAAGGATTTAATCCTGTTTATATGATGCTTGATTCTGGTGCTCGTGGATCTAAAGAACAAATTCGTCAGTTATCAGGTATGAGAGGTTTGATGGCAAAACCACAAAAATCGGGTGCAACTGGTGGCGAAATTATCGAAAACCCAATTCTTTCTAACTTTAAAGAAGGTCTTTCGGTACTTGAATATTTTATTTCTACACACGGTGCTCGTAAGGGTTTGGCTGATACAGCGTTGAAAACTGCTGATGCCGGTTACTTAACACGTCGTTTAGTTGATGTATCTCAAGATGTTATTATTTCTGATGAAGACTGTGGTACGCTTAGAGGATTAGTTACCTCAGCTTTAAAGAAAAATGAAGAAACTGTTGAAACATTATACGACAGAATTTTGGGTCGTGTTTCTTTACATGATATTTACCATCCTCAAACAGGAGAATTAATTATAGCTTCAGGAAAAGAATTAACTGAAGATATTTGCCAAATTATTGCAAATTCTCCAATAGAAGAAGTTGAAATTCGTTCGGTATTAACCTGCGAATCTAAAAAAGGTGTTTGTGCAAAATGTTACGGACGTAATCTTGCAACTGGAAGAATGGTTCAAAAAGGTGAAGCTGTGGGAGTTATTGCAGCTCAATCTATTGGAGAACCAGGAACACAGTTAACACTTAGAACTTTCCACGTTGGGGGTACTGCTTCTAACATTGCTATTTCGTCAAGAATTGAAGCTAAACACGATGGTGTATTAGAAATTGACGAATTACGTTCAGTAGAATATGCAAGTTCTGATGGAAGAAAATTTGAAGTTGTAATTGGGCGTTCAGCTGAAATGAGAATTGTTGATAAAAATACACATATTGTATTAACATCAAGCTTTATACCTTACGGATCAAATTTATACGTTCAAAATGGTAGTGATGTTAAAAAAGGGTTGATGATTGCAGATTGGGATCCATACAATGCTGTTATTTTATCTGAAGTTGCTGGAAAAGTTTCGTTTGATAATATTATAGAAGGGGTTACTTATAGAATTGAATCTGATGATCAAACTGGTTATCAAGATAAAGTTGTTATTGAAACACGTCAAAAATCTAAAAATCCATCTATCAGCATACTTTCTGCATCAGGTGAAGTGTTGAAAATCTACGATATTCCTGTAGGTGCTCACATTAGCTGCGAAGAAGGTAAAAAAATTGTAGCTGGTGAAACCATTGCTAAAATACCAAGAGCATTTGGAAAATCTGGTGATATTACTGGTGGTTTGCCACGTGTAACTGAACTTTTTGAAGCACGTAATCCATCCGACCCAGCTGTTGTTTCTGAAATTGACGGTGTTGTTTCGTTTAGCAAAAAATTAAAACGTGGTAATAGAGAAGTTATTATTACATCTAAAACAGGTGAAGAAAAAACTTATCTAATTCCTACATCTAAACAGATTCTTGCTCAGGAAAACGACTATGTAAAAGCAGGAACTCCACTTTCGGAAGGTGCTATGACTCCATCAGACATTCTTGCCATTAAAGGACCTATGAAAGTTCAGGAATATATTGTGAATGAAATTCAAGAGGTTTATCGTTTGCAAGGTGTTAAAATAAATGATAAACATTACGAAGTTATTGTTCGTCAAATGATGCGTAAAGTGGAAGTTGCAGATCCAGGCGATACTAAATTCCTTGAAGGCGAATTGGCAAACAAAATTGATTTCCAAGAAGAAAATGATGAAATTTTTGGTAAAAGAGTTGTTGAAAACCCTGGCGATTCTGATATATATAAAGCAGGGCAAATTGTTAGTGCACGTAAATTAAGAGATGAAAACTCAACATTAAAACGTAAAGATAAAATGTTGGTTGAATCAAGAGATGCACAACCTGCTACTGCTCGTCAGGTATTACAAGGTATTACAAAAGCTTCATTACAAACCAAAAGCTTCTTATCAGCTGCTTCATTCCAAGAAACTACGAAAGTTCTTACCGAAGCAACTATTAGTGCAAAAACTGATAATCTGATTGGCTTGAAAGAAAATGTGCTTGTAGGACATTTAATCCCTGCAGGAACTGGTTTACGTGAATACGAAAGCTTAATTGTAGGTTCGAGCGAAGAAATGAATGACTTAACAAACCGTAAAAACTATTAAAAATGAATCAACAAGATGATCAAAATCAATTAAATATTGAGTTAAGTGCAGAAGTTGCTGAAGGAATTTATTCAAATTTGGCAATTATTACACACTCTCAATCCGAATTCATTGTTGACTTTATTAAAATGATGCCTGGTGTTCCAAAAGCCAATGTAAAATCAAGAATTATTCTTACACCTCAGCATGCCAAACGCTTACTGAGAGCATTACAAGAGAATCTTTCAAAGTTTGAATTAGCTAATGGAAAAATAAAAGAACCCGACCAGTTAGATGGCTTGCCATTTAATTTGGGAGGTCCTACGGCTCAAGCATAAAACACATAAAAAGCAGCAAATTTTGCTGCTTTTTTATTTTTACTCTATTCAGAATTAATATTTTATTTTAAAAAACAATTTTTTGAAAAATATTATGTATATTTGTTTTCAAAATACCCATATTATTATTATTTATATTACTTTTGTTAATCATTCATCTTAAAAAAATAATTATGCACATAGCAATTGCGGGAAATATTGGTTCAGGTAAAACCACGCTTACGGGCTTGTTGGCAAAACATTTTAAATGGCAAGCTCATTACGAAGATGTAGATACAAACCCCTATTTGCAGAGCTTTTACGAAGATATGCGGCGTTGGTCATTTAATCTTCAAATTTATTTTTTAAACAGCCGATTTAGGCAAGTAGTTGATATTCGTAGGAAAGGTAAATCGGTTATTCAAGACCGCACCATTTATGAAGATGCTTTTATTTTTGCACCCAATCTTCATGCAATGGGCTTGATGACCACTCGCGATTTTGATAATTATTCGTCACTGTTCGAATTGATGAGTACATTTATTCAACCACCCGATTTGTTGATATATTTAAAAGCAAGCGTGCCTACTTTGGTAAACCAAATTCAACAAAGAGGCAGAGAATACGAAAATTCTATCCGTTTGGATTATCTTAAAAGCCTGAATGAAAGGTATGAACAATGGATTGAAGGTTACAACATTGGCAAATTATTGGTTGTAGAAGTAGATAATTTGAATTTTCATAAAAATCCTGAAGACTTAGGTTTTATTATCGAAAAAATTAATGCTGAAATTAATGGTTTGTTTTAATTGCTTGTAAGTATGAATATTATCGGTATTATACCTGCACGTTATGCTTCCACTCGTTTTCCCGGTAAGCCTTTAGCATTTATCAATGGCAAATCAATGATTCAACGAGTTTATGAACAAGTTGCATTGTCGAAATTAATGGTACAGAAAGATGCTTTGAAGTAGTTCAAGCAATAAAAGATATTGATTTTGATGTTGTTATAAATATTCAGGGTGACGAACCTTTTATTAATCCTACGCAAATTGATTTATTAGCTTCTTGCATTGCTAAAAATGGAGTTGGAATTGCTACTTTGATAAAAAAAATTCATCAAAAAGAGGAACTATTTAATCCAAATATCGTTAAAGTTATTACTGATATTAATAAAAAAGCTATTTATTTTAGCCGTTTACCCATTCCTTATTTGCGTGGAATAATTCAAGATGAATGGATTATAAAAAATGATTATTATAAACATATAGGTATTTATGCATATAGTAAAGAAATTATAAACAGCATCGTTGCCCTACCAATGAGCAATCTTGAAAAAGCAGAATCACTTGAGCAACTTCGTTGGATTGAAAACGGATATTCTATTTATACCGAAATTACAAATTTTGAGAGTGTTGCAGTGGATACTCCAGAAGATTTAAAAAAAATAATCAACCAATAAGATTAAATAAAAAAAGATTAAATGAATATTGATAAGTATATTGTTGAATTACTGAAAGATAATGAAAAGCTTGTAGTACCAGGTTTAGGGAGTTTTGCAATTGAATACATTGCAACAACAATAAACCCTGTTGATAATACATTTACACCTCCTGTAAAAAACATTTTATTTGATAGTATTACGCCTGATGATGATTTACTTGCTCAAAAAATAGCTGAACAAGAGAATATTCATATTGATACAGCAATAAAAGCTATTAATAAATTTTCTGATGCTTTAGCTTCAAAAATTCAAAAAGCTAAGCCTGCTAGTATTAAAGGCTTAGGCATTTTTTCGCTTAATACTGAAAACCAAATTGCTTTTAAACCTGAAATATCTATTGTTTCTGACGAAGAATTTGGACTCACTGGTTTTGCCTCTCCTACAATTGAAAAGCCTGAAAATAAAAATGATGAAACCCTTAACACAAATACGTCAGAGGTAAAAACCGAAGAACCTCTTATTATCGAAAATATCGATGAAGAAATAACTAACGGCTCAAAAAAATACAAAAAATATTTAACCATTGCTGTTTTTACAATTCTAATTACAGCTCCAATTTATTTGGTATTTTTTACTGATATTTTTAATAAAATGCTTTATTCAGATAACGAAAAAATTGAGCAAAAAATTACTGAAATAGCTAAACCTATTGAACCTTCTAAAACAGTAGATACTATAGAAAATAAAGCTGACTCTTCAATAAACAATAATACTGCAATCGAATCAAAATCAAATACTTCTAACGAATCTGTTATTAAAGATATACAGCAAACCAAAATATATTTTATTATAGAAGGAACTTATAGGATAGAAAAAAATGCAGAAAAAAGAGTTAAAGAGCTAATAAAGAATAATTTTAAAAATGCAGGAGTTACAAAACAAAACAATAGCGATTTGTTTATGGTTTATTACAACTCCTTCAATATTAAAGATGAGGCTCAAAAAGAACTTCAAAAAATTAAAGAAGTTGAAAATCCAGATTCTTGGATTTATAAAATAAAATAGAATTAATCATTAACAAAAACAAAAATGGAAACAAAAACATCAAAAACAGCAAATGTTCTTATTATCATTGGTTTAGTAGTAATTATTATTGTAACATCTGTTAATACTGTTTTCCTCATTAATATTTTTAAAAATCAAAAAAATACTGCTGAAGTAAAACAAGAACAAACAAGTTTGCCAGTAACTTCAACGCCAGTAGCAGATACTACTACAAAAATTGAGAGCAATGAGGTTCAAGCACAATTAACAACCATGTATTATACTATTGGTGGGTCTTTCCAAGATCAAGCAGGTGCAGAATCTTATGTAAAAAAACTCAAAGAATTAGGGTATGAAAATGCTGGTGTTATTCAAAAACCTAACAATGATAAATTATTTTATTCTTATTACAACTCTTACACTTCTAAAGGTAAGGCTTATAGTGCTTCTGAAAAAATATTGTATGAAGACGAACTAAGTTGCTGGGTATTACCAATTGAACCTTAATTTTTAAATTCCTTGACAAAAAATAAATTAGAACGTTTTGCTGAAAATCTCACTTTTGATAATTTTTTTCAGCCTACTTACGACGATATAAAGGATGGCTATTTTTTGAAAGGGAAATGGGCTGCTGATTTCTTTAAAAATAACAATCCAATTGTACTTGAGTTAGGTTGCGGAAAAGGCGAATATAGCGTTGGATTAGCAAGAAAATATCCTGATAAAAACTTTATTGGTATTGATATTAAAGGAGCTCGAATGTGGCGAGGTTGTAAAACCTCTGTAGATGATAGCATTCCTAATATTGCATTTTTGAGAACCAAAATAGAGTTAATTGGAAATTATTTTGCCAAAAATGAAATAGCCGAAATTTGGGTTACTTTTCCCGACCCACAACCTCGCAGAATTAAAGAAAACAAGCGATTGACGTCTCCTCCATTCCTAAAAAAATATGCTGCTATTCTCAAAAAAGATGGAATAGTTCATCTTAAAACCGATGCGTATTTGTTGTATTTTTATACATTAGAGATAATTAAAGAATACAACCATCATATTCTGATTTCCACAGATGATTTATACAATTCAGGCATTGAAGATGATGTAATGGGCATACAAACATTTTACGAGCAAATGTTTTTAGAAAAAGGCAAAAAAATAAACTACCTTAAGTTTCAATTAAAACATTAGCGTTGACAGATATATCTTTTTTTCAATCGGTATACGAAGTAGCCAAATTAATTCCTTACGGACGAGTAACTTCTTATGGTGCAATAGCCTCTTATTTAGGAAGCAAAGGCTCATCGCGTATGGTTGGCTGGGCAATGAATGCTACGCATCATTTGCCAGAAAACATTCCTGCTCATCGTGTTGTCAACCGCATTGGTTTGCTTACTGGAAAACATCATTTTGGAGGCAACAACACAATGCAGCAATTGTTGGAAAGTGAAGGAATGATAGTTGAAAACAACCAAATTCAAAATTTTGAAAAATATTTTTGGGATCCAGCAAAAGAATTGAAGTTGTGAAATTTTAATATTTTGTTTTGACATTAATAATCAAGATAAATTATATCAATCGTAATTTTTAAAAAATGAGGGAAGAAAATTATTTTTATTACCTTTAACTTTGAATTTTCAACCTTAAACTGATTTATTAAAAAAAATTACATTGTTTTTGTGTTTGATAAATATATTTTTCTACTTTTGTAAAAAATTTTATACAATATTTTTAAAGTTTATAAGTTTATAAAAAAAGAAAATCTATAATTAATTTAATACAAATCTTTATTAACATTTAAAATTTATCAAAAAAATGAAAAAAAACGATGAATTAACAAACAGTTTAAAATCCTGGTTTTCTGTAGCAGTAATACCAACTGCTTTAGTTATTGCAATAGGAATTTTTATTTTTATTTTCGGAAATGGAACTAACTTTCAAGGTGGTGATCACGCAAATGCACCTTTGCCAGGTAATTATTTTGGTATGATTTATAAAGGAGGTTTTATCGTACCTATCCTTATGTCATTATTAATAATTGTTTTAACTTTTGGATTGGAAAGATTATTTGCAATTTCAAAAGCCAAAGGAAAAGGTTCAGTTACTGCTTTTGTTAAAAAAGTCAGAAAACATGTTGCTAATAGTGATGTTGATTCTGCTATTGCTGAATGCGACAAACAAAGAGGCTCTGTAGCTAATGTAGTTCGTGCGGTATTGATGAGATACAAAGCGGTTGAAAAAGACCAAACTATGAATAAAGATAAAAATTTGATGTCAATTCAAAAAGCAATTGAAGAAGCTACTTCTTTAGAATTACCAAGTTTAGAACAAAACTTAGTAATATTAGCTACTATTTCTTCTATTGCAACGTTAATGGGTCTGTTGGGTACTGTAATAGGTATGATTAGAGCTTTTGCAGCGTTGGCAAATGCAGGTGCACCCGACTCTGTGGCTTTAGCAAACGGTATTTCTGAAGCACTTATCAATACAGCTTTAGGTATCGGTACAGCTGCTTTTGCAATTATTTTCTACAATGTTTTTACTACTCAAATTGATAAACTAACATATAGTATTGACGAAGCTGGATTTAGCATTGTTCAAACTTATGCTGAAAAACATTAATATAAAAATTTAAAAAAAATAGCAAAATGCCAAAAGTTAAAGCAACACGAAAAAGTACTTGGGTAGATATGACCGCTATGTGCGACGTGGCTTTCCTATTGCTTACTTTTTTTATGCTTACATCAAATTTTACAGCAAAGGAACCTATTCAAGTAAGTACACCTTCTTCTGTTTCCGAAATTAAAATACCTGAGGTTAACGTTATGAAAATAGTAGTTGATAAAGAAGGGAAAGTTTTTTTCGGAATTGATGGGCAAGATAAACGAATCAGTTTATTAGAAAAAGTAGGGGAAGCATATAAAATTAATTTTTCTGCTGAAGAAAAAAAACAATTTAGTTTGGTTACTTCTTTCGGTATTCCTATGGAAAAAATGAAAGCATTTCTTGCATTGAGTCCAGAAGAAAGAGATATGAAAGAAAATGCTTTGGGAATACCAAGTGATACACTTGATAATCAATTTAAAGACTGGGTAAAAGCAGCAAGATTAGTAAATGATAAATTAATAATTGCAATTAAAGCTGACCAAAAAACACCTTATCCAAAAATTAAAAATGTAATGAATACATTACAAGATTTGAAAGAAAACAGGTATAATTTGATTACAAGTTTGGAAGAAGTACCCGAAAATTTATAAACAATTTTAAATTTATAAAGAAATGTCTGAAATAAACACCGAAGGAAAAGGTGGAGGAAAAGGTAAATCCAAAAAAATGTCAACAAGAGTTGACTTTACACCTATGGTTGACCTTGGTTTTCTTTTAATCACCTTTTTTATGCTGGCAACTACATTGATAAAACCACAAACAATGGAAATTGCGATGCCTTCAAAAGATAAAGTTACAGAAGAACAACAAACAAAAATAAAAGCATCAAAAGCTATTACAATTATTCTCGGAAAAGAAGATAAGGTTTTTTATTATTTTGGTACCAGAGAGAATAATATCGACCCTAACGTTGATTCTACTAACTATTCCAATGATGGCATACGAAAAGTATTATTAGAACGCAATGCTGAAGTAATGAGCAAAATTGCAGGACTAAAAAAACTTAAAGCTGAAAATAAAATTAAAGAAGAGAATTTTAAAAAGCAAGTTTCTGAAGCAAAGGCAAATAAGCAAGCTCCAGTAATACTTATTAAAGCTACAGACGAATCGACATATAAAAACTTGGTGGATATACTCGACGAAATGCAAATATGTAACATCGGACGTTTTGCAATTGTTGATATTACACCTTATGATTTAGGTTTGATTACAAAAGCTAAAAACTTATAGTTATGTCAGAAAAAATAAACATATACTCAGATGAATGGTGTAACATGGTTTTTGAAGACAAAAACCACGAATATGGAGCTTTTGTTCTGAGAAAAGAATCACCCAAAAGACATCTAAAATCAATAATTTTTGCAGCGGCATTTTTTACACTGGCAGTAAGCTCTCCTGTGATTTTAAAAACCATACTTCCAGCCAAAAAAGAA
>CAYTJB010000102.1:0-3589 GCA_964437995.1 uncultured Bacteroides sp.
TTTATTACTCCTTGAGCTTTTATTTGGAAGTTGTTTATAAACAGCAACAGTATTGAAAAAAATATTGCTTTTAATATGTTTTTCATCTTGTTAATTTTTTATTTTAACAATGAATATAAAATCAAGAAGTATTGCATAGTATTTAGCTTTACAATACTTCTTGTTCTATTAAATAGTTAAAGAGATGAAATAATCTTATGCAATTCCTCTTTGGTTTTGCCAAGTTTAGCCTGAAGTCTTCCCATCATTTCTTCTTTTTTACCCTCTTCAAATAATAAATCGTTATCAGTAAGGGTGGCAAATTTTTGTTTAAGTTTGCCCTTTTGCTCATTCCAGTTTCCTTTTATTTCTTTTATATTCATTTTATTGATTATTAATGTGAAAGAATTTTCACCTAACAAAGATAAATGCAATGTTGTCTGAAAACATTACATAATTTCTTATAAGACTTGTATCATTCACACTTTTCAGGATAAGCTATTTATAAAAACTTATAGCTAATTTTATTTATATCTTAAATCAAAAAGCACTTTCATATAGGCCTGAAAGTGCTTTTTGATAATTAACTATGAAAAAAGATTTGCAGTACAAATTTATGTCAAAACTTGTGTGAATGTGTTATATAATATTTAATAAAATTTACATAATTCACAGATAATGAGAGAGCAATGTATTTTAAAATTAAACTGTATTCAATGGCAATAGCCATTTCCTTGCGTCACTAAAATTTGCTGTTTTCCAGAATGCTTCTGCTCTTGGAGTTGTTTCAGCTTCCCAACTTTTTTTATTAAAACCATAGGTTTCTGTGATGATTTTGTATTTTTTCAACCATATCTCTTTTTTCAACAATTGATAAAAAGAGGCAGGATTTACAGCTTCCGGATAATATTCACTACAACCAGCTTCATACGCAAAATTCCAGAGTTGATCTGCAGCAATCTTGCCTGAATTCCATAGTTTAATGACTGCTCTGCCAACAGCTTCCTCATTATCAGGATTTTTTCTGAATTCGCCTGAAGGATTATGCGATAAAATCATATCAAAATGCTTATGAGGCAGTAATTTAAGAATTTCTTGTTTTATTTTTTTCACATCTGTTTGCTTCATTCCATTTTCATCATCCAAATTACCAATAACACCTTCTGCTTTAAGACTTTTTAATGCCTTATAAAAATTTGTCGAACTTTCCGGAAATTTTCCTTTAAAAACGCTAACAATGAAGCATTTCCATGAAGGATGACTCATTATTGTTCCGCCAGCCCATAAGGTTTCATCATCAGGATGGGCAACTATACAAGCTACTATTTTTTGCTTTGTATTCATTTTTTTGATATTTAATTGATTTAACTAAAAGAAGAACAATAAATTCAGATTTCGAAATAACTTAGAATTTCATATTTATCACATTCTTAACTTAATATGATTTTCTGTATTAATTATTAAGTTTAACAAATTTGTTTTTCAATGATTGTAAAGTTAATAATGCTGTTTAGAAAATATGTTATATAATTCTTGAAAAAAATTACATTTTTCACACTTTTTTATATTAAAAAGAGCACTTCTATTTTTGAATAAAAGTGCTCTTTTTAATATTGTAAACAAACAACTTAAAGTATCATGCTTGTTTTATTTTTTTCATCGCGTTTGGCTGCTTTTGCAGCTCTTTTTTCTTTCAGATTCATTGCAGGCAATTTTTTATCTGACTTTTCTTTACCTTCTTTTTCTTTTGACATTTTGTTTGATTTTAAATTGTTTATTAATCAGGTAGTATTTTTCAATAAGTCTTCTTGGTATCTTTAATTGTTTAATTATGTGATAAAATTTAGAACGCGGAAAAAACGGATACGTTCCGTAAACGCGGATATTCGCGGATTCTTTTTATAAATCTGATTTGTTGTTTAAAATCCGTTTAAATCAGCGTTTCCCGAAAGGGATCAGCGTTATCAGCGTTCAAAAAAAAACAATTCAGAAGATTTGATACTTCAGTTTAAATGTAACATTAGATTATTCTTATTATTTACATCCGTTCCATATACCAGTTTAATTCTTTCTCCATTTTTTTAAATTTGAATATACTGGTAATGATTTTTTGTAATCGAATAAAGGCTGTTTCACTTTTTACAACATAATCGTAAGCTTTGTGATGCATACAATCCACTGCCACTTCAATTTTATCCTGACCCGACAACATTACAACAGGTATATCAGGGTTTATCGCTCTTATTTTGTCCAATGTTTCAATTCCATTCATAGCTGTTTTGTCAATACCATCAAGCAGATAATCTAAAATAATTACATCCGGCTTTGCTGAAATATTTCTCAAACAAAGTTCACCGGTAACATAAGTTTCTATCGAAAAGTCAGCATGAGATAGAAATTCAATTTCTAAAGATTTTAAATAGACTACATCATCATCAACTAAGAAAAGTTTTATTTTATTTAGATTGCTCATTTTTCGTTTTATTAATAGTAATTAATTCTTCTTCTAATTCTATACATGCCTGATTACAAACAGTTTCAATCTGAAGCACCATATCAGATATACCTTCTGTCTGTTGTTGGTTTTTTGCAAAATCCTGTATCTTTTTTGCCATTTCTTCATAATCAGTATTAATACCCATAATTAAAAAAGATGGAATCATTTTGTGGACTGCAGCATACAAAGATGCCCAGTCTTTTTCTTTCCAGCTTTGTTTCATCGCACTAATTAATGGAGGGGTTTGTTCAAGATATAACGAAATCATTTCCATCATCAGTATCGGATTGGACTTAGTACGTTGGATTAAATAATGCAAATCAGTATATTTCAATACTTTAGTTTCGATTTCTTTTTCAACTACATTATACCCATATATTAATTTTGATTTTTTAACTGCACCAATAATTTTAGTGTATAATAGTTTTTCATCAACCGGTTTCGCAATATAATCGTTCATCCCTACAGCAGTACATTTTGCCAGATCAACCGTGGTTACATCTGCTGTTAATGCAATAATGGGGATATTAGAATTCATTTCTTCTCTGATGCAGGTTGTAGCTTCAAATCCGTTCATTTCTGGCATCTGTAAGTCCATCAGAACAATATCGTAAGATTTGGCTTTTAGTTTTTCTATGGCTATTAATCCGTTGTCAGCAATATCGCATTCAAATTCAAAATCATCCAACAATGTTTTCATCAACAACTGATTAAGTCTAATATCTTCAACAACCAAAACTTTTATTCCTTTAATTTCACTATCCAATTCCAATAACTCATCTTCAGATGTTACTTCGGCTTTTGTTTTAAAAAATTCCAATATAAAACTAAAGACGGAACCTTCACCAACTTTACTTATAACGTGAATGCTTCCATCCTGTGCTTCTACCAATTGCTTAACAATGGCAAGTCCTAATCCTGTTCCTCCGTATAATCTTGAAGTAGTGCTTGACGCTTGCTGAAAATTTTCAAAAATCTTCCCGATCTTATGTTCTGGTATTCCAATTCCTGTATCCGCCACTGAAAACTCTATGGTAACCTGTTCATCATCTTCTTCTAGCATACGAATACTAACTGTTATTTTCCCTGTATTTGTAAACTTAACTGCATTAC
>CAYTJB010000102.1:3599-10033 GCA_964437995.1 uncultured Bacteroides sp.
TCCAATTCCTGTATCCTTTACAGCAAATTCGATACTTACTTTCTTCTCATCTTCAGTTAATAAACGTACACTTACCACAATATTTCCAGTATTTGTAAACTTTACAGAATTACTTACTAAATTTAAAATAATCTGGTGTAAACGTACCGGATCGCCAACTAAAACTTCAGGAATTCTATTATCATATTCTTTAAAAAGTTCAAGATTTTTTTCCCTGATTTTGGGTTCAAACAAATGAATCATGGCAGATATGGAAAGTGCCATTTTAAAAGGCGTTTGTTCAAATATCATTTTCCCTGCATCAACTTTAGCCAGATCGAGTATATCGTTGATTAATACGATTAAAGCATCTCCACTCAATTTTATTGCCTGAAGATATTCTTTTTGTTTAGTCGTTAAATCGGATTTCATCAGTACTTTTGTAAAACCTATAATTGCATTCATAGGTGTACGGATTTCATGACTCATATTGGATAAAAATTGCTGTTTTGCTTTTACTGCAGTTTCAGCAATAAGTGTGGCGCTTTCTGCCTTTAATTTAGCTTCTTCAGCAATTCCTACGGCAAGTTCTGCAAACACAATAGCCTCCGTTAATTCATTGGCAATTCTCTTTTGATCCGTAATATCTCTTGCCACAACAACTACGCCCAGCACATTCCCTTTACCATCTTTATAAACAGATCCGTTAAATAAAACATCAGTCAATTTCCCATCTCTTATCGTCAGTGGATAATTAGCGACAAAGCCTTTGGCAAAAACCTCCTGATAAACTTCCCTCGCTTTCTGAGGTTCGGTAAAATAATCAAAGAAATCAGTACCTTTTAATTTTTCGCGTGAAACTCCTGTAATGTTCACTGAAGCATTGTTCATGTCTGTTATTTTACCCTCCAGATTAATGGTAAATAAGGGATCCAGACTTGCTTCTATCAAACTGCGGGCATATTCAGAAGCTAATTTTAAAGAATCACTGGTAGCTTCCAGTTCAATACTTTCAATTTCACGCTTTTGTTTTTCTTTGCTTTGAAATAAAAGTTCCTTATCTGCAATGATTAATTCTGCTGCCCGTTTTCCTTTTTCATTACTTTGAAAAACAAGTTCTTTATTGGCAATAATTAATTCTGCTGCCCGCTTTTCTTTCTCTTCATTCTGAAATGCAAGTTCCTTGTTGGCAATGATTAATTCTGCTGCACGCTTTTCTTTCTCTTTATTTTGAAAAGCAAGTTCTATATTGGCAATACCTAACTCATTTGCCCGTTTTTCTTTCTCATCGTTTTGAAATGCAAGCTCTTTATTGGCAATTCTTAAATCAGAAGCCCATTTTTGCTCTGCAATATCTCTTGCAACAACAACTGCACCCAGTATTTTTCCATTATTATTCTTATAAACCGATCCATTGAACAAAACATCAGTTAACTTGCCGTTTATATGACGAAAAGTAAGAGGTGAATCAACAACACTTCCTTTTTCAAATATATCCAGATAAATTTTTCTTGCTTTATCAGGTTCAGTAAAATAGTCAAAAAAATTTGTTCCAATAAGTTTTTCACGATCTACTCCTGTAATGTTTACCTTAGCCTGATTTACATCGGTAATTTTACCTTCTGTATTGAACGTAATTAAAGGATCCAGACTGGCTTCAATCAAGCTGCTGGCATAATAAGATTCATGCAATTTTGTTCGTTCCATTTTATTTATTATCAATCATTTAAATTTCCAATTTCTTCAATCGGACTTCTCCTTTTAGTTTTCAATTGCTTAAAATGAGTAGGGGTAAGTCCTGTTACTTTTTTAAATTGATTGGATAAATGTGCCACACTACTATAATTCATAATATATGCTATTTCGGTAATGTTCATTTCATCGTAAATAATCAGCTCTTTTATTCGCTCAATTTTATGAGATATAATAAATTGTTCAATAGTAGTTCCTTGTATTTCCGAAAATAAATTTGCCATATAAGTATAATCGTAATGTAGTTTTTCACTTAAATAATCAGAAAAATTTACTTTGATTAACTCATCGGTATAATGCACCATTTCAACTATTGCATTTTTTATTTTTTCAATCAATACAGCCCGCTTATCGTCCATTAATTCGAGTCCTGAGCTAAGCAAAGCTGTTTTAAGCAACTCTCGTTGTTCCACCGTAAGCGTTTCCATAATCTCAGCTTCGCCCAAATCAACAAGAATAAAGTGAAGTCCAAGTTTTTTCAACTCTTCTTTCACTGCTATTTTGCAGCGGTTGCTTACCATGTATTTAATGTATAGCTTCACTATGTATTATATTATTAAAGGCAAGTATGTCATAAAGTAATACGCCCCCTCTTATGACAATTTTAAGAAAATGGGGACTATTGAGATTGTATGATTTGTTGCTGTTGAAATCAATATTTCTAATTTCAACCACTTAATCATTGATAAGAACAAAGGTACTACAAATACTCAGTACTAATTCATTTATTATCAGATATTAAAATAAATAATGCAAATCAAGGGTTAATTTTTTCTTGCCACAAAGAAAAAGTACTTATAAATACTTGGAGTACTTGGAGTACTTATAAGTTTTAGGCACTCTAAGTACTCCTATCTACCGATAGGCAGGCAGGGCACTTCAAATTTTAGTGGCTATAATTTAATCTTTTATATATTTTAACCCTTAATTTGTAAAAATAATTATTTGTAAATATAAGAAAAGTATAAAGCTTATGGCTTACACAATTATAATTAAAACTTACATAATTCACACATTTTTAAAATACTTTAGCTATTATTGCTTGTTTTAAATATAATGGTAATGACATAGGAAAAGGATGATGTGGTAGTTTCTTATAATCTGTTGAATAAATGGGTTTTCTTTGTTTTGTATGTACTCTAATTTGGCTTCGCAAATTAACTTTAACGGGTTTGTTAATATTCTTATACTTTTCTACTGTTAATCGTGCCATCAGGTAACTTACTGTTGACTCTGCACCTTGGTTGAGATTTACATGGGTTTCTTCCAGCCCGTCGTAGCAGCCGCCAGTACATGGATTATACACAATTTGATGTAAACGATTTTTCCCTAGAAACCAGTTAAAAGCTATTTGCATTTTTAAGCGATATTCTTTATCACCAAATACATCATAAAATTTACTTAATGTCATAATAGTATAAGCTACATCAATGGGTTGTTCGCCAAAGCTCTCTGCTTTCTCTCCTTTTTGCAGCCAGTTTTTGTTTGAAATTACTTCTATACCGTTTTTATTAAAAATTTGCAATAATAGAAAATTAAACGATGAGACAGCAGTTTCTTTATAAATTGCTTCTCCTGTTAACGACCATGCGTATAACATAGCTTCGGGCAAAATGCTATTGGCATAAGTGAGATAACTCTCAAACCATTCCCATTTTTCGCTTGATTCGTGTTTATACATCTGAACCAATCTATCAGCAAATGTTTTTAAAAGAGTAATATTTTCAGGATGTTCTATGGAAGTGTTATAGTAATACAAACCTTTTATGGCAAAAGCCATAGCTCTTGTGGAATGTATCGTTTTCAGATGATGTAATGATTTTTTAATAATTTTTTCTGCCTCTGATATAATCTCCACAGGAAACAGAGCTTTTAATGATATTAAATAACCCAAAGCCCAAACAGCTCTTCCATTAGAATCATCTAAATTTACATCTTTATTTTGGTCTGTAAATTTCAAATCCTTATCCACATAATTTTGAAAATTGCCATTGGTTTGCTGACAAAGCTTTATAAAATTGAGGTATTTTTTTATATCAGGAATACTGTTTTCATCACCCGATATTTTAAAATACATACATAAAGATATCATTGCTCTGGCATTGTCGTCCAAAGTATAACCTGTTTTAATATTAGGTTGATTAATTTTTGAAAACTGAATGATACCAGTGCTGGTAGACATTTGTTTCAGATGATTTAGTTTGATTTCTGGTAGATTATATTGTAATACAATTTTATCGTTGGCAATTTTTTTAAACAATGTGGCATGTGCAATGGCAGAATTTTCCCATGCTGTGGAAACTATTTTTTGCAAAGTGTTTGTACTTATATGTTTCCGTAATTTATTGTTGTTGAGCAAGCTGATAACGCTATCGGCTAATTGTTGCGAATTGCGAAAGTCAAAAATAATTCCTGTATCCTCCGTCAAAACTTCTTTTGCATGAGGTATAGGTGTAGAAATAATAGGGCAACCGCAACTCATGGCATAAGCAAATGTGCCACTTACCGCCTGATTAGGATCGTTGGTGGTAAATAAATAAATATCTGTTAACTGTAAATATTCAAGTAAATCATGTAATGCAAGGTAGCTGTTGATAAACAATACATTTTCTTCCAATGCATATTGTTTTACTTTTTCTTCCAGCATTGTTCTGTATTTTTCACCTTCCGTTTTCACAACTTCAGGGTGTGTTTTACCAATAATAAGAAATAAAACTTCAGGACATTGCTTAACAATTGCAGGCAATGCATCTAATGTGGTTTCAATACTCTTCCCCGAACTAAGCAATCCAAAAGTTGTAAGAATTTTTCTGTTTTTGAAAGCATATTTTATCTTTAATAAACTCTTACTCAAATGAGGTACCAAATGTGTTCCATGTGCTATTACTGATATTTTTTGAGGAAGTACATCATAATCATTCGTTAAAATTGTAGCTGAAGTTTGGGTCATTACTACAATTGATTCGCAGGCACCAGCTATACTCTTAATTTTTGCTTTTAATAATAAATTTGGGTGCGACAATACTGTGTGAAAAACGATAACAACCGGTTTTGAAACTTCATATAAGAATTGCTGAAAAGCTTGTTCTTGTTTCTTAAAAAAACCAAACTCATGCTGGATTAAAACAATTTTAATGCGATCATCATTATTGATAATAGCTGCTAAATATTTATATTCAGTAGCCAACGACGTTTTTAGAGTATATTTTACCTCAGCAGGATAAGGATAAGTATTTCCATTTGATTCCAATGCACAAACTTTTATTGAAAAAGAATTGCTAAATTTATTATTTAACGCTTTAATCAAATCCTGAGAATAGGTAGCAATACCACACTCTCTTGGTGGATAAGAAGTAATAAACAATATTTCAGCCAGTTCATTGGTGTTATTTAGGGCAAGGTTTTGTTCGTTGTTTTTAGAAGCAATAATTGATAGAATGTTTGTTTCTATATCAGATAATACCGATTGATGTATGTTTTTATCATCAAATTCATTGGAAATGGTTTTATTTTTCATTTTTAAAGTATTTTTTTAATTTCTTTTTTTAACACAAGTTAGCAATTCTGCCAATAATGCAGATAAACTCAACGAAGCCACTGCAATATGGGTATCCGCAGCTCCATAATAAACATATAAGGTATCTCCAAACAAGGCGGTACCAGTGGGGAAAACTACATTATTTACTTCTCCTTTTACTTCCCATTTGTATTCGGGAGTAAACAATACATAAGACAAACGGGCAATTTCTTTACGGGGATCATTTATATCAAGCAATGCCGCTGCACAGGCAGAATATACAAGTCCTTTATTAGTATCTTCTACTCCATGATATATTAATAACCAACCGTGTTCTGTTTCAATAGGAGGGCAACCACTACCAAGGTAACTTGACTCATGTTCATAAACAGGGTCAATTACAATATGATCCTGAAAATTAAGGAAATAATTTTTCCAAAATTCTTTGGTAAGTTCATTTAAATTTTTTACAGAAACTAATTGAATACCAGGTCTTATCCGATGAAGAAAGACCAGATTTCCATTGATTCTTCGAGGAAAAAATACTACATTTTTATCCCATAACAATATTTTTTCTTCCGGATCTGCTTCCTGATAGTAGAAATTATGATTATGGTAATAATTTTGATTTACTTTACCAACTCTTTCTACAAGAGAAACAAATCTTGCATAGGTTATATCTGGAACAATAATCCCTCTCTTTTTAAAATGTATTAAATCTTTTGAAGTAGCATAAGCTCCTCTAGCATTGGTTCCATCATAGCCAGTATAAGTCATATAATACAGATCGTCAATTTTTACTATACGCGGATCTTCAACGCCCTGCGATTCATAATCAAATTCAGGAATCATGAAAGGTTTTTCCCATCGTTCAGCAACTGTTAATGGTCCATCTAACCGACAATAACCAATACTCGAATGATTTCCGTTTCTTACAGCCCTATAAAAAACATGAACACTGTCGCCTTCTCGAATTGTAGCAGGATTTAATACAGCTTCATTTTCAAATTCCAAATCGGTTTTTGATAATAATATGCCTTCTTTTTTAACTTCTATCATATAGATTTAATATTTAGTCCGAAGTCGGAAATTTTTACATTAGAGCTTAAATGGCTTTTTAAAATTAAGTAGCGTTTGCAAGAAAATTATGAAATTTACTCATTTTTTAGTTGTATAGGTTGCTTTG
>CAYTJB010000103.1:0-8852 GCA_964437995.1 uncultured Bacteroides sp.
AAGAAATAGTACCAGAAAACTTATTGATACAAAGCAAAAAAGAAACATATACGGTGGAAAGCTATACATAGTTATTAATCCCAAATAATCTTTTTTTGGATTAATTCATAATCAGCATTGGTATAATTTCTTAATAAAAATCCATCCGTAAAATTACCTACCTAAATTTCCGTAAAATTACCTATTGTTTGTGCAAATTATCTTTTTAACTTTACAAATTATTTTTAAATAAACACTAATTAATTTATCATGAGAAAATTATTCTTTTTTTTGTTGGTTACAGTATTTTTCACTGTTTACTTACCAGCACAGTCAGTTGTTGTTTTTCACGAAAATTTCGAACTTCCTTCGTTGGGAGATAGCCTTCAAAATTCAAGTAATCCTGTGGGAGGTAAACCATGGGCAATCACAACTCACTTAAGCAATTTGGGTTTAAGAGCCGACTCAAATCAAGCTCAAATTGGCACCACTGTTTACCTGACGACTAATTCTTTTAGTACAATTGGGAACAGTAATGTTTTACTTCAGTTTGCACAAATATGTAAGTTGTTTTTCCCAGATGGAGGACAAATAGAAATTTCTACTGATGGGGGTAATAATTGGACTTCGTTAGGAGCACCCCAATATTTAGGAACAGGTATCCTAATTCAAAGTGGGGGGATTTATCAATTTTCAGAAAGTTCATACTCTACATGGCTTGCAGGTGATACCGTAACAAAACCTACCAACTCTTGGTGGAAAGATGAAAAGTTTGACATTTCTGCAATTGCAGGTAATAAAGCTGATGTAAAAATCAGGTTCAAATATACTGCTAGTACTAATTCCTTGGCTGCCGGTAGATATGGCTGGTTGTTAGATGATATCAAGGTAATAGCTGCAAATAATGAGTTATTTCCGCCTAAAATTACGTTTAAGGTACCTATCATTAAAGATACTGTTAGCAATATAGGTCCTTTTCAAATATATGCTTATATAACAGACAATTCTAATATTACAACCACTAATCTTATTTATAATGTAAATGGCGGAAGCGATATTACAATAGTTATGACTCACCTTTCAGATAGCACTTATGTTGGACAAATACCTTTTTTAAACTATAATAATACAATTATTTATAAAATTGTTGCGTCTGATCAATATGGTAATCAAAATACTTCAACTTCTTATAGTTTTATAATTAAGAAAGCTCCTGCTATAGTTCAAATTGGGTTGGTAACCTCAGCTATTCCTTATTATTCACCTATTTTTTTTAGCTCTTCTTCACTGGATAATTATAGCAATCATGTATCATTATATACGGCAAATGAAATAAATAAAAGTGGTATCATAAAATCACTAGCATGGAATAAAGCAAACACAGGTGCTTATATCAATGGAGATGCTTCATTAAATATATATTTAAAAGAAGTTACAAGCACAACAGTGCCTACAACTAATACAGATTATACCACAGAATTAGTTGGCGCTACGATTGTATATTCGAGTACTACTCAAAATATTCCGACAACTACAGGATGGGATACTTTTACTTTTAATGTTAATTCGTTTAATTACAGCGGACAGAAAAATTTAATGATTTTTGCAAAATGGCATAGCCCAGGTGATGCAACAATACCGATAAAATATTATAACACAACTGTTACAGGTAAGGCATACACTTTTTATGGAACGACTTCGAGTACAACTTCAACAGATGCCAATTATCGACGACCTATTGTTCAAATAGGAATTTTAACTCCTAATTTCCAATATGATGCAGGTGTGAGTGAAATTCATACTCCTTCCGGCGTAATTGTTTCAACAACTGCAGTTCCTGTGAAAGTTAAGGTAAAAAACTATGGAACTGAAATTTTAACAAAAGCTACTGTTCATTGGGCACTTGATAATGTGTATCAGGGCTCGACTATCTGGACAGGAAACCTTGTGCAGGATATGGTTTCGCTTGAATTTCAGATTGATACTATTACATTAACCTCAGGCACTCATGTAATTAAAGCCTGGACAGAACTTCCTAACGATAGTACTGATAGTTATAATAACAATGATACTGTTTGGGGTTCTGTTTCTTCTTGCCCGCAAGCCTTAAGTGGTGTTTATACCGTTGGTAATCTTACTTCCAATTTTCCAACTTTTACTGATGCAATAGATGTTTTAGTAAATTGTGGAATCAATGGACCGGTAGTGTTTAAAATTAAATCGGGAACATACAATGAACAACTTACAATTCCGACAATTCCGGGCATATCAGGTGTTAATACCGTTACATTTGAATCAGAGTCGGGGAATAATAGTGATGTAACGATTTCTTATACAGCTACAAATTCTAATGACAACTGGGTTATTAAGCTGGATAGTGTTAATTATATTACAATAAAAAATATAACTATAAATCCCAACAATGGAAGAGGAATTGAATTGGCACATACTTCCAGCCATAATACTATTGAAGGATGCAAAATACGAATGTTAATATGTACACCTTCTTTTGGAACTTTTTCTAATTATGCAGGTATATATACAGGCAACACTATTGAACAATATAATACCTTCAAAAATAATGAAATTCTCAATGGTCTTTATGGTATTTTCATTAATGGTTCAGGTTCACTTGAAAATAGTAATATAATAAAAGGAAATACCATTACTGGTTTTTGTGAGTATGGTATTTATTGCAAATCTCAGTATTTTGTTACTATTGATGGAAATACAATTGAAAAAAACTATTCTAATTATCGCGGAGACGTTTTTGGTATTTTTATAGAGTCCTCCTCTAATTTATTTTCAATAAGCAAAAACAAAGTTCATATACGTTACTCAAACGTAGGTGGTTTTGTCGAGATAATTGGTATCCATATATTTAATTGCACAAATGGATCCTATCAACCGAGTATAATTGCAAACAATTTTATTTCTCAATCGGGAAATAGTTTATCAGTTACATATGGACTTTACAATCAAAATACAAAATACCAGAATTATTACAATAATTCTGTGAGTATAACTTCAGGTAATGCTACCAGTAGTGCTTTCTGTACATCAAGTTGTAATGCTGGAGGGTGCCATGGTGAATCTTATGTGAATTTATACAATAATATTTTTAGTAATATTGGAGGTGGTTATGCATATAACATTATATCTCCCTTAGATATTAGCAACTCTGATTACAATAATATGTACACTACGGGACCAAATTTAGCATATTGGAATGGTGCAAAAACTAATTTGGCAGCATTACAAGCAACAAGTGGAACAGATTTTAATTCTATTTCTGTAAATCCGGGATATATTTCTTTAACAGATTTACATGTGAATAATCTATTATTAAATGCTGTAGGAACTCCAATTACAGCCGTTTTAGATGATATTGACGGGGATGTTCGTAATCTTACTACACCTGATATTGGTGCTGACGAGTTTGTTATTATCGCAAATGATGCAGGTATTACTCAACTGGTAAGTCCTGTATCTCCTTGCAACGAAGCTTCTGTTAATGTTATTGTGAAATTGAAAAATTTTGGCGCTAATACCTTGACTTTTGTTACGATTAACTGGGAGATTAACGGTGTTTCTCAACCATCGGTTAATTATACAGGTACGTTGTTATATTCAGGAACTGCAAATGTTTTATTGTCAAACTATAATTTTGCAGTAGGCTCCATATATAATATCAGAGCTTGGACTGTCAACCCAAATAACGCAACGGATGGAAATTTTGCGAATGACACCTTAACAATAAATAATTTTAAAACTGCCTTATCCGGAACTTATACTATTGGTAGTGCTTCTGGTAATTATGCAACTATAAATCTTGCAGTTGCCGATTTAATTCAAAGAGGAATATGTGGACCTGTAGTATTTAATATTTTACAAGGAACATATAACGAGCAGCTTACAATTCCTGAAATATCAGGCAGTTCTTCAATTAATACAATTACCTTTAAATCAGCAAACAATGACAGTAGCAGTGTTATAATTACTTATGCTCCATCCACAAGTAATTATGTTGTAAAATTGGATGGTGCTGATTATATAAAGTTTAAACACCTGTCTATTGTAAATGCTACTCAATATGATTTCTTAGGCACGGTAGTTGAATTAGCGAATCAAGCCAACCACAATGAGTTTTCTAATAATGTTATTCAGAGTATGCCGTCAACTTCTTCAACTACAGCAGGTATATACTCTTATGAGACAAGAAGTGAGAGAAATATTTTTAGCAACAACTTGATTACAGGAGGCTATTATGGTATTTACATCAATGCTATATATTCTCTACATGAAAAAGGAAATGTAATAGAAGGTAATACCATTACAGGTTTTTATGAGTATGGTATTTATTCCTATTGTCAGGATTCTCTTACTATTGATGGAAATACAATTGAAAACAGTTTTAATTCCGAAACTGTTTATGGAATTTATGCATCGAACAATGACAATATACTTACAGTAAGTAAAAATAAAGTACATGTACATGGCTCAGCTTCAAATTATGGAATTTATTTCTATTATTGCAATACTACGCCTTCTCAACCGACTTTAATATCTAATAATTTTATTTCGCAATCGGGAAGTACTCAAGAAACTGTATATGGAATTTATACTAATTCTTCAAGTCGCCTAAATTTTTATTATAATTCTGTAAATATAACTTCAGGAAAAGCTTTTTCAAATGGTTGGCCTTATGATGCAGGTTGTGCTTTCTATATAATTGGTGGACATACTGTAAACTTATATAATAACACTTTTAGTAACATAGGAGGTGGTTATGCTTATAACTGCAATTACCCGCTTAGCTCCGATTACAATAATTTCTATACAACAGGTACTTATTTAGCATATTATAATGGAGAACAAACAGATTTGGCAACCTTACAAGCAACAAGTGGAACAGATTCAAATTCAATTTCAGTAAACCCAATGTATCTTTCTGTTTCAGATTTGCATACAGGAGCTGTTTTAATGTTTAAAAAAGGAATTCCAATTATTGATGTTACTGATGATATTGATGGACAACCAAGAGATACAATTCCGTGTATAGGTGCAGACGAATACACCGTTTTGTTAAATGATGCAAGTGTTAAGGCTCTTTATACGTTAGGGAAATTGCCTAAAGTAGCCGGCAGTCCACACTTTGTAAAAACAATTATTGAAAACAGGGGTCTCAATACTTTATACAATATAAATGTAAACTTAGCTATTACAGGTAGCAATACATTTACCAATAGCTATAATATAGACTCTATTCATTCCGGAAGTTTTGACACTATCACTTTTGCAGGTTTTACACCTTCAAATTTGGGAACAAACAATGTAAAAATAAGTCTTCCTGCAGATGGGTTATTATCAAATAATGAAATGAATTATTTACAAATAGTTACTGATACAATTTTTGCATATACTGATACATCTGCTTCTGTAACTAATTTTGGCTTTAATACATATTCAGGCTTACTTGTTTCAAAATATCATATAAATGGTTCAATGGTTGTTAAATCAGTAAGGGCATATATTACAAACACAAACACTATTGGACAAGTATTATATGGCGTTATTCTTGACCAAAATGGCGTTATTCTTGATACTTCTGTATATAAAACTATTACTGCTGCTGATACCAATACTTGGGTAACTTTCAACTTTTCTAATATATCAGCAAATACAATAATCAATAGCGATTTCTATATAGGTTTTGCCCAAAAAGCAGGTACAGGATGTCAACCATTGGGCTGTCAAGCAGAAGTGCCTACACGGGATGGTGCATTTTATTATACTACATCTTTGACAGGTGGTACTTTTACAGAAACTACTCAGTTTGGACGTTTTATGATAGAAGCTAATTTAGGATCCCCTCCAAATAAAGATGCTGCAATAGTAGATTTACTACCTCCAAATTCAGCATGTGGCTTGTCAAATGAATTAGTTACAATTAACATACAAAATAAAGGTACAGATACTATTTACGGTGGACAAAATGTACTTATGGCTAATTATGCGTTGGAGAGCAACGGAAGTTTGTTTAATGTTGTTTCTGAGCAAGTTACAGACACAATTATTCCAACTCAAAGCAAATTGTTTACTTTTACCTCTTTGGTTAATATGGCTGTTGTTGCTGCAGACTCTAACTTTAAATTGGTTACCTGGGTCAATTTATTGAGTGATTCACTTAAAACCAATGATACTTTAAGTACAACAGTCCTCTCAAAATATACTCCTACTGCACCGCTTGTGAATTCTCTCGTTAATATTAATTACGGAACAAACACTACTCTATCAACTATTGCTAATGATACCGTAAATTGGTATGCAAACTTATCTGATACTATTCCTCTTTTAACAGCTGCATATTTTACCACACCTTTCTTTTATGCAACGGATACTTTTTATGTAGAAGCTAGTAGTAATTATCCTGTTTCTGCTACTATTGGAACAGGTACTGCAACTAATACTACTAATAGTTATCCAACTCCTTATGGTAATTATTATACTGGAGCTAAGGAACAATATTTAATTTTAGCATCAGAATTACAAGCTATGGGGTTTAAGGCAGGTACTCTTAATTCTGTTGCATTTGATGTGGTTACTCCTTCGTCAGCAACAACAGGAGGAGCTGCTCCATCTGGTTCTCACATGCTGAATTATACTGTAAGTGTTGGCTTTACTTCAAATACAGCATTATCTGCATATATTACCAGTGTAACTCAGGTATATTCAACACCTCATTACATTGATGTGGCGGGATGGAATACTCATAATTTTACAACTCCTGTTGTTTGGGATGGTATAAGTAATGTTGTAATTCAAACTTGCTATGATAATTATGTTAGTGGATCTGACTACTCTAATGCAAGTGCAGTTGTAAGACAAACTCCAACACCTTTTGTATCTACTCTTGATTATCATTCTGACGGTGGTAATGTTTGTACAACAGGAGGAACTCCAACTACTTATAGCAAAAGACCAAATATGAAGATAAATGGCATGGTTACTGGATGTAGTAGTCCAAGAATACCTCTTATTGTTATTTGCAGTCCTCCACCTCAAAATGATGCTGGCGTTACAGCTTTAATAAATCCTATTGTGTCTACTACTTCTAACATATCTATACCTATACAGCTTAAAATAAAAAATCACGGACAGGCTAACCTAACAACTGTTACAGTGGAATGGACATTGAACGGTATTGCAAAACCTGCTTATAATTTCACAGGTAACGTATCAAGTGGAAACGATACTACTATTACTATTGCTAACGAAATATTTGGCGGTGGTTTGTATTGTATAAATGCATGGACAACACTTCCTAACGGTGCATTAGACAGTGCTACTTCTAACGATACATTAGGAAGCACTTGTTTTGTTGCTTGTTTGAATGGAACTTATACCATTGGTGATACCAATGCTATAGGTGGAACATTTGATTTCCCTAATTTTAACACAGCCATTGCTACTTTAGATATTGTCGGTGTTTGTGGTCCTGTTACTTTCTTAGTGGACACCGGCACTTACAATGAGCAAGTAAGAATACCTGAAATTACAGGAGTTTCTGCCACAAATACCATTACTTTCCGCTCTGCAAATGGCGACAGCACAAGTGTTATTTTGCAATATGCTGCTACATCTGCTAATAACTATACTTTATTACTCGATGGTGCTGATTACGTTAGAATTGAGAAAATGACGATTAAAGCCATTGATATTTCTTATGGTATAGTAATTAAATTAAAAGATGCTAGTAATAATATTATTTCAAATAATATTATAGAAATGCCCGTAACTACAAGCTATGATGCTGAAGGTATATCTGCATCCTTTAATACCATTGCAGAATACAATACTTTCAGAAACAATAAAATTCTCAATGGTTATAATGGTATTTACATCAATGCTTCATATTATTCACATAAAAAAGGAAATGTAATAGAAGGTAATACTATTACTGGTTTTTATGAGTTTGGTATTTATTCCGGTTATCAGGATTCTATTACTATTGATAGAAATATTATTGAAAGCGTTACTAATTCAGACGGTGCTTCTGGTATTAGAGCTGATTACAATAATTATTTATTTTCAATAAGTAAAAATAAAATATCTGTACATAGATCAAATGGATCTTTAAATCCAAATTATGGCATTTATTTAAGTTACTGCGATAATACTCCTTCTCAACCGGGTATAATTGCAAACAATTTTATTTCTCAATCGGGAAGTAGTTCAGGAACTGTATATGGATTGGTTAATGATTATTCAACTTACCAGAATTATTATTACAATTCTGTAAATAATACAGTAGGTGGTGCAAGTAATCAAGCATTTTATAGTGATGGTGGATCAAATATTAATTTATACAATAATAATTTTGTAAATACCGGAGGTGGTTATGCTTATTATATTAATACTACTTCAGCTATTGTTAACTCCGATTACAATAATATATACGCAACAGGAATTGAATTAGCATATTGGGATGGAGCACTACCAATAACAGATTTATCCGCTTTACAAACAGCAAGTGGAAAAGATTTCAACTCCGTATCTCTAAATCCTGATTTTCTGACCAATACAGATTTGCATGTTTATACATCTGCTATGAACAATATTGGCAAAGCATTAACAGAAGTTACAGATGATATTGATGGGCAACTCAGAAATTCAACTACTCCGGATATTGGTGCTGATGAATACACATACACCCCTTTGCCAATAGATGTAGGTATTGCAAAAATACTTTTACCTGGTGCTTCTGTGAATTCTGGAACGACATTTATCAAAGTTATAATTAAAAACTTTGGTACACAAACACAAACCAGTATTCCGCTATCGTACCGCCGTGGAGTTTTAACTCCAGTTTC
>CAYTJB010000103.1:8862-9944 GCA_964437995.1 uncultured Bacteroides sp.
TCTGTCACTTGGACGGGAAGTTTGCTTGCAGGTGATACTGTTCAATTTACGTTCCCAGTTCCAATGAATATTCCAATAAGCAACTCATTTAATTTATGTGCATATACAAGTTTAGTGAATGACGCATATATTCATAATGATACTACTTGCAAATCAGTTACGATAATTACTAATATTAATGATATTAATGAAAGTGATTTCTGGTTAGGTCAGAATATGCCAAATCCAACTACAGGTTTAACAAATATCGAATACAACCTACCAACAGCCGGAGAAGTTAAATTTGATGTTATTAATCTTTATGGTCAAAAAGCTTATTCAATCTACGAAAAAATGACTGCAGGCAAACATTTAGTAAACTTAAATGCAACCAATCTATCTGCAGGTATTTACTATTACACTCTCGAATTCAAAGGCAAGCGCCTTGTGAAGAAAATGGTTATAAATAAATAAACTATTTAATATGGTTAAGAAAAGGGCTACTAAAATAATAGTAGCCCTTTTTTGTTAGAATATTTCCAAATATCATATTCAGTTCACAATTAAATTTTTGAACCTTTTTTATTTATAATTGTTTTAAATAATAACTATAAAATATTATAAATAAGATATTGACAAAATGTTTGATGAGTATAATCCTTTAAATGAAAAAATATTTCGGGTAATAGATAACGATGGAAGATTGGTTAGTACCTGCTTTCAGAGAAATGGGTGCATACCTTGCCAAAGGAGCTACACTAAAAGAAATTTTCCTTGTTTTTATGGGCTACGAAGATGGTAATATGTTTAAAAACGCCAATAATATTTTGCCAATGTCAGTTCCTATTGCATCGCAGTTAACCCATGCTGCAGGTATTGGATACGAAATAAAATACAATAAAAAAGAACAACTCGTGTATGCTTTTGTAGGTGATGGAGGAACTTCGGAAGGCGATTTTCACGAAGCACTTAATTTTGCTGCTGTTTGGAAAGTTCCAGTAATATTTATTGTGCAAAATAACCAATACGGGATATCTACCCCATTTAAAATGCAAACGGCATCAAAAGGTATTGCAATTAAATCAATAGCTTATGGAATGGAA
>CAYTJB010000104.1:0-7141 GCA_964437995.1 uncultured Bacteroides sp.
TGTAGCTTTCCTGTTTTTAAGCAAAGCCAAATTACTTCTTAGTTTTAGATGTTTTCTTCTGATAATTATAGCCAAAATAAATAAAATCAAAGGAACAAAGCATAAAATGTAGTACAAATTTGATAAAAAGAAGTGTATACCTTTTTTATTCAAATCCATTGGTTTTATTTTAATATGTTCAATATCACTACCAATGTATTTAATTCCTTCCTGATTTACAGATGTAAGGGTTGCTGCACTTTGTTTTCCGTCTCCTTTAGCTACTTTTAAGGTATATTCGGGAGATGAAAGTGTAACGTATTTTCCTTTATTCAAATCAAAATAACTAAATGTAACAGATTTTATGGTAAAAACGCCTTCGTTACGTGGAATTATGAGGTAATCAAATGTTTTGGTGCCAGAAATCCCATTATCTGATTTATTGATATTGTCGTTAACTTTTGGGTCGTAAGTTTCAAAATCAGGCGGGAAATTTATATTTAATTTATCAATGAGCTTAATATTTCCTCTTCCCGAAATGGTAAATTTTAAGTTAACGGCTTCGTTTGCTTTTGTTTCGGTCTTGTTAATATCTGAACGGAAAGTAAAATTTCCAACAGCTCCTGTAAAATCTTCGGGTTTACTTGCCGTAGGCAATGGTTTTACGTTTATAGTAGCGTTATTAGAGCGAATGGTTTTCTTTACATTTTGGTAAGAGCTTGAAAACGGATCATCAAAAAAGTCGAAAATTGAATTGGTTCTTTTTCGTTGAACTTGAATTTGAGCTAAAACATCAACTTCTAATGGGTCAATGTTTAATTTTCCGCTTTCTTGAGGAAACAAAGCCACTTTTCTTATTTCGGCAACAATGTATTGTTTTCCGTTTATAATTTCTTTGTATTGTTTGGGTCTTTCGTTTTCTTTTAAAAGATCTTCTGACCAAAAACCTTTATTACTTGCTAACTTATTAATAGTGTATTGAGAAATACCAACAGCAGCATAAAGCTTATATGTAACAATTATTTGTTCTCCTAACATAGGAGATGCGTTGCTTATACTTGCTTTAATAAAAATGTCTTTATCAGTTAAAGTTGTGGTGGTTTGATTGTTTTGTTGTTGACGGTTTTGCTGAGTATTTTGTGGATTTGTATTTTGTGCAGCTTTTACAACTTTTATAGTTAATGCGTTTGATTCGTAAGTTTTCCCACCGACTATAACTTTTGCAGGGGTTACAGTATAACTTCCTTCGTTACCGGCTTGTAAATAATATGTAACTGAGTAAGCAACAAATTGAGTCATTGTTCCATTTATAAACTGCATGCTGCTACTACTGGATTGATTGGGCCCTGATAAAACGCTAAACCCTTTAAAAGTAGGTGCTGTAAAATTGCTTGCAGCTGCATTAACCGTATACGAAACAGCAAATTGTTGTCCTGTTCCAACAGTAGATGGCGATGATGCTGTAAATTTAACATCTTCAGCAACAGATGTCTTAAATAGTCCTGCTATAAGTAATATGAAAAAAATATATCTTTTCATTCTGAAGTTAGTTGTTAAGTTATTGGTTTATTGGGTTATTGGGTTATTAGTTTAAATATTCATAATTCATAATTCATAATTCATAATTCATAATTCATAATTCATAATTCATAATTTATAATTTATAATTATCTTCTTACCAGTCTTTTTCTATTTTTCCTCTCACTCCAACAACTTTTTGCTTTTTCACTTTATCCATTGTCTTTTTTTCGTCATTTTTGAGTGCTTCGAGCATGCGTTCAGCTTCTTCTTTTTTTACTTGCTTTTGTTGTTGTTTTTGTTGTTCTTGCTGTTTATTTTCTTTTTTATCTTGATCTTGCTTATTGTCTTTCTTATCTTGTTTTTTGTTGTCTTTTTTATCTTTATTGTCCTTATTTTGTTGATTTTGTTGTTGTTTTAACATCTGCATTGCATAAGAAAGATTATATTTTGTATCATAATCTTTTGAATTGTACTTTAATGCTTGCTTATATGCTTCTATACTTTTATCAAATTCTTTTTTTTGCAAATAAGAATTTCCTAAATTATGATAAATACTTGATTTTATCTTTTTATCTTTTTCTTGTTCTGCTAAAGATGAGTAAATTCTTGCAGCTTCATCATAATTTTTTTGTTTGTATAAAGCATTCGCCAAGTTGTATTTACCTTTAAAATAAGTACTATCTTTTTGCAACGATTTACGATAATTTACTTCTGCATCATTGTAATTTTTCTGATTATATTGTTTATTTCCTTCACGTATAAATTTTTTCTCGTTTTGTGAGAATATATTCGTTGAAGTGGCAAAAATAACTAATATCAATAAGATGTACTTCATTTTTTTATCCCTTTTTACCAAATAAATTAACATTTTTTAATCTTGAGCTTTTTCTGTAAAAAATAAAAAGCTCTAATAGCAACAATATGAGTGCAGTAGCTGCAAAGTATTGAAAACGATCTTCGTATTCTGAAAACGATTTGCTTTCATATTCTTTTTTATCGAGCTTATTAATTTCATCAAAAATAGTTTGCAAACCAGCATTGCTATTACTTGCTCTTACATAACTTCCATTTCCAGTTACCGCTATTTTTTGCAACATGGCTTCATCAAGCTTAGTAATAATTGTGTTTCCTGCATTGTCTTTTTTGTATCCTCCTTGAGCGTTGTTTACATACAAAGGAATAGGAGCTCCGTCAATCAAGCCCATGCCAATGGTATTTACCCTGATTCCTTGCTCATAAGCTAATTTAGCTTGCTCAATAGCATCGTCTTCGTGATTTTCGCCATCAGTAATAATGATAATGGCTTTGTTGTTTTTTTCGCTTTCTTTGCTTTTGCTCTTATCAAATGATTCTACTGCCATCGAAATAGCCGCTCCTAAAGCAGTTCCTTGTTCATTAATATCGTTGGTACTAATGGTTTCTAAAAACATTTTTGCTGCAGCGTAATCATTGGTAAGCGGTAGTTGAACAAAAGCTTTTCCTGCAAAGATAACAATGCCTATTCTATCGTTATCTAATTTTTCAATTAACTTTGATATGGCTTGTTTTGAACGTGCTAAGCGGTTGGGCTGAATATCTTCGGCTAACATACTATTCGATACATCTAATGCAATGATGATATCGGCACCTCTTCGGCTTGCTTTTTCAACTTTCGAACCAATTTGAACTCTTAATAAGGTAACAACAATGAAAATAAAAGCTGTAAGCAACAAAATAAATTTCCAAATTACACGTGGATTGGAATAATTTTCCATCAATCGCATAATTAAGTTTTTATCGCCCAATTTTTTTAGCAATGTTTTTTTCTTTTTCTGCATCATCCAAAACAAAAGGACGAAAAAAGGCACTAAAAGAAAAGCATACAGAAATGATATTTCAGCAAATTTAATCATATCTTTAGTCCAGTTTATAAAGCTAAGCTTTGCTTAGTCCCGAGAGGAACGATTCGGGATTTTACAAAGTTTAAAGTTGTTTAATTAATTTTAAATTCATAACTCACAATTCATAATTGCACTTTAGTGCATTATGGTATTGTCCTATAAATTGTATATCTAAGTGTTATTTCAATAATTAATAAAATTGCAGCCAACAGAATGAAATATAAAAATTCTTCAGATTTTTTATGAAACTCTGTAACGTCTATTTTTGATTTTTCTAATTTATCAATTTCTTTAAAAATATTTTCGAGCTTGGTTTTAGAAGTTGCTCTGTAATAGTTGCCATTGGTAGTTTTTGCAATTTGTTTGAGTAAGGCTTCATCTATTTTTACTTCCATATTTTGGTATTGAATACCAAAAGGTGTTTTAAATGGATACGGAGCAACCCCATTAGTTCCTATGCCAATGGTATAAACTCTGATACCAAACAATTTGGCAATATCAGCTGCCGAAAGTGGATCAACAGAACCCATATTATTAACACCATCAGTCATAAGAATAACTACTTTGCTGATAGCTTTGCTGTTTTTTATTCTGCTTACAGCGGTTGCCAAACCATCGCCAAGTGCTGTTCCATCTTCGATAAATCCATTTTTTACTGATAGAAATAAACTTTTTAGCACACCATGATCAGATGTTAACGGACATTGTGTGTATGCTTCACCACTAAATACAACCAATCCGATTCTGTCATTCGGTCTTCCGTCTATAAACTGTAAGCCCACATCACGTGCAGCTTCTAATCTGTTGGGTCTAAAATCTTCGGCAAGCATACTGCTCGAAATGTCATAAGCCATTACAATATCAATACCTTCGATAGAAACATTTCGCTTGCTTAGGCTTGATTGTGGTCGTGCCAATACAATAATTAATAGTGCTATAGCTAATATCCTCAAAGCAAATAAGGTATGATACATTTTTTGCTTAAACGTTTTTTTTACGTTTTTAAAAGGAGAAAAGCTTGAGAACTGAATTTCGGCAAACGTATTAAAATTCTTAAAGATATACCAAACTATTAGTAGTGGAATTATCAATAATAAATAAAGATAAGCAGGATTAGCAAATTCAATATGTCTTAAAAAGTCTGACATCGTTAGTTTTGTTTTAAATTTTCGGTGGTTTCACTAATTTCAGTAATCGTATTTTCCTTATTGTTTTCGGTATATGTTGCTTTTACAATGTGTATTGCATTATGTAAGCTCAAATCGTGTTGGTCGGGTAATGGTAATTGTTTTGCAAATTTCACCAAGTCAGCCAATGTTAGTATTTGTTTTAGTTTCGCTTTTAAATCTTCATCTTTCTTAACATTTTCAAAAGCTTCAATAATTTCATCGGAAGTCATTTCCAATGCTTGAATATTGAATTGATATTCAAAATAAATCCTTAATATTTCAGTAAGTTCCGAATGATAATCTTTTATCCTATCATTTTGCCAAAGCTTTTTTAATCGTAAGGCTTCTAAATCCTGTAACGCTTTTTGGTAAGGTGGAATTTTTGGTTTGGGCGGAGTTAAAATAGTATCTTTTTTCTTCGTATATCTGCGAATAAGATAAATAGCAAGAATTACCAACGCAATAATTCCAAATCCTACTCCAATATAAGGTAAAAGTTCTTTTAATGTAATTGGAGCTTCCATTGGTGCTTTTATATCTTTGATTGCCAAGTTTGTATCAACAGCTACATTGTTTACAGTTAAGAAAAGTGAATCGGAAAATACGGTATTAGGAGCATCAAAATTTATTCTTTTGAATTGAAATGCAAAAGCAGGAATTTTATAATAGCCCGAATCGAAAGATGTAATGACTATTGTTTGATTTAACGTAAGTTTTGACTTGTCTTGACTAAAAACAGTATCTATTTTCGATTGGTTTACAATTTCAATTTTATTGGATAATGAGCCAATAAATATTGGAAATACAATATTGTAATTTTTGGGAGCGGTAACAGAGAATTTAAGATTTACCTGATCCCCAATTAATATAACATTGGTGTCTATTTTTGCTGTAACACTTACTTCTTGTCCAAAAATAGGTATTGCAATAAAAATTAATAAACTTTGAAGTATATATTTTAGTAATTTACTCATTTTACACATAATAATTTTATCAAGTGAATTAAGTGTTAATTTTTTTTGCCACAAAAAAGTAATAAGTACTTAAAGTGCCTTGAGTACTTAGAGTACTTATAAGTTTTAAATTTATTTGCAGTTGAGATAAATAGTTCATTTTTGTATAAAATTTGTTTAATAATTATATTTTTATTCATAAATTACTTCGCAATTTGCAGTCTAAATTGCAATAATATCAACTATTTATAAGTACTTTAGGCACTTTAAGTACTCAAGGCACTTCTATTTTTAGTTTTTATAACTTAATCCTTTAATAAACCTCAACATTTAATTCATAATTTTTCAATATCTACTTTCTCTTTTTTTGAATAAATTCATCAATGGTTTCACGTAATCCTGATTTGTATTTATTTTTACTTCGTCAGTGCCCGATTTTAGAAAAATATCGTTCAGAAATTTTTCGTGTTGTCGCCACCAAATTTGATAATTTTTACGAATTTGAACATCCGACGAATCAATCCAAAGTGTATTTCCATTTTCGGCATTTTTTAGTTTAACAATGCCAATATCAGGCAATTGCGATTCTAACTCATCATAAACTCTTATAGCAACTAAATCATGTTTTTTTGAAGTAATTTTAATGGCATCTTCAAAACTATTGTCCATAAAATCGCTGATTAAGAATGCGGTACATTTCTTTTTGATGATATTTGTAAAATAACGCAAAGCTTCGGCAATATTGGTTTGGTTGTTAGAAGGTGTAAAATTTATTAGCTCGCGAATGATGCGTAAAATATGAGAACTTCCTTTTTTGGGTGGAATAAACTTTTCGATTTTATCAGAAAAGAAAATAACACCCACTTTATCGTTGTTTTTAATGGCTGAAAACGAAAGAACTGCTGCAATTTCGGTAATAAGTTCTTCTTTAAATTGCTTTTGAGTGCCGAATTTGTTAGAACCGCTAACGTCAATAAGCAACATTACCGTCATTTCGCGTTCTTCTTCAAATATTTTTACGTAAGGATGGTTCAATCGGGCAGTTACATTCCAATCAATAGAACGTACATCATCGCCGTACTGATATTCTCTTACTTCGCTGAAAGTCATACCTTTTCCCTTAAAAGCACTGTGGTAATGCCCCGAGAAGATATGATTGGTCAAACCACGAGATTTGATTTCTATTTTTCGTACTTTTTTGAGTAGTTCGCTTGTTTCCAATTTTGTTATTGGTTATTGGTTATTAGTTATTGGTTATTGGTTAAAAAGTTATTGAGTTATTTTAGACTTTTTAAAAACTGAAAATAAACTATTATTTTTTTAATAACTTAATAACCATTAACTTATTTTCTAATTCATAACTCATCATTCATACTAAGGTACTTCAACCGTGTTTAAAATTTCATTAATAATTTCTTCGGTAGTAATATTTTCGGCTTCGGCTTCATAGGTTAATCCGATTCTGTGGCGTAATACATCGTGGCAAATTGCTCTTACGTCTTCCGGAATTACATAGCCTCTTCTTTTGATAAAAGCATACGCTTTAGAAGCCAATGCTAAGTTAATACTTGCACGTGGCGAAGCGCCATAGCTGATTAATCCTTTGAATTTATCAAGTTTATATTCCGATGGAAAACGA
>CAYTJB010000104.1:7151-8162 GCA_964437995.1 uncultured Bacteroides sp.
CAAAAACTATATCACTTATATAATTTTCGATTTTTTCGTCCAAATATACTTCTCTGCAAACGGCTCTTGCTTTGATAATATCCTCAGGTTTAAGTACCGGAGTGGTTTTTGGAAAATCGTTGCTCATATTTTGACGCATGATTAGTTTTTCCTCTTCCTTTTTAGGATACGAAATCACTACTTTCAACATAAAACGGTCAACTTGGGCTTCGGGTAGCGGATAGGTACCTTCTTGTTCTATTGGGTTTTGAGTAGCCATTACCAAAAATGGTTCTTCTAATTTATAGGTGTGTTCGCCAATAGTAACCTGACGTTCTTGCATGGCTTCCAACAAAGCACTTTGAACTTTAGCCGGAGCACGGTTAATTTCGTCAGCCAATATAAAATTAGAAAAAATAGGTCCTTTTCTTACTATAAATTCTTCTTTCTTTTGACTGTATATTAACGTACCTGTTAAATCGGCAGGTAATAAATCGGGTGTAAACTGTATTCTGCTAAATTTAGCATCAATAGCATTGGCAAGCGAATTAATGGCAAGCGTTTTGGCTAATCCGGGTACACCTTCTAATAATATGTGTCCGTTCGATAGCAACCCAATTAATAAACGTTCGACCATGTGTTTTTGCCCGATAATTACTTTTTTCATTTCCATCGAAAGCAAGTCAACAAAAGCACTTTCTCTTTGAATGCGTTCGTTCAATTCATTAATGTCAATTGTTTGTGTCATAGTTTTAATAATTTGAAAGCAAAATTAAGTGAATACCCTTTTGCTGCTACATTTTCTTAGTTAAAAAATGTTAAGTTGTTTGTTAAGATTTCTTAAGTGGGAAGTTGTTGAGGATTAGTGGTTGTGGAAAGCTATTTTGGGATAAGAGGTTGATCATCAAACAAACTCTTGTTTTCACTTTTTTGTACATTTGCTTTTTCATCTTTTTTATTGTGTTATTTTTACGCAAATATACACATATCTATTTGAATATCAAAACTTTAATTTATAGGAAATCCCCATAA
>CAYTJB010000104.1:8172-9470 GCA_964437995.1 uncultured Bacteroides sp.
GAAGTTGCTGAGGATGAGGGGTTGTGGAAAGGTATTTTAGGCAAGACATTAATTGAATGTTTGTTTGACGTAGCAAGATGCTACGATGAAAAAAAAGGGAGGGGGATAATTCATACTGTAGAAAAAAAAGGACAGAAAAAAAGTCAGTAACTATATATCTACTGACTTTTTTATATTAAAATGAATGAATTAAAAGAGTAAAAAAATACGGATAGACGCAGTTAATTGGAAACAATAACTACCATATTAAAGCTAGTAAGATTGTCTATTGGAATATAATTTTCCGACATATATAATTTAACATATTCTGTCGTTATTTCTGTTACTATAAATCTAACATTAATAGATGCTGCTACAAAAACTATAGGAGGTTTTTTAAATTCAGGTAATTTATCTCCAAGACTAGTCGATAGATCTTTAAAATAAAATGTATTAGTAAGGTCGACTTTGTCTTCCTCAGCCATGTTAAATTTAACATTATCAATTAAGTAAAAATTTTGATTTAAAATATTTTTACTATTTATGGTCTTAATTTTTTTGTCAAGACTATCAATCTCATTTTTACCAGTACTAATCCTATTTTCCTGTTTGGATAGATCTGTACGCAAATCAAATTGAGTTTTTGAAAATTTGGATTGTTCTTTAAAAAAAACAGATTGGATTAAATTAAAGTTATTTAGCTGAGAACCTATTTTTTCAATTGAATCCTGTTTTTCTTTTAATGATATTTCAAAAACTTTTAGAGAATCTTGCATATTCTTTTTTAATTCATTTTCTGCGTTATCCAAAGATCCATATCCTAAATATCCCACAACAATAACAATTCCAGAAAAAGCAGCAATTAAAAATTCAATTTTATATTTTAGCTCAAAATATTTGTCATCTGCTAATCGATTCTCATTATTTGATAAAATCTTTTTAAATGATCTAACATTAATAATGTTCCAAAGAGTAAATATTATTAGTATTACTATTAAAATTGTAATAAGTTTTTCCATTTTTATTCCTATTTATTCAAATTGCTTTTTATGAAAACAAAAATACACAAATTTTATTAGCAATCAGTTTTTTACACAAAAATCCGATAACTAAATAGCTACTGGTAGTGCAATATTCCACTCATTAATAAAAATGAATAGACTACAAAGATACATTATTTTTTAGTTTTACGGTCAATTTCAATTCTTGTTAAATTGAGGGCATTAGCCACTCTTAAAGCACGTTTGTGCATTTCATTTAAAGGCAAGATGCCGATGGTTTAGCATCGTAGAGATATGCTACGATGAGCACGTGAAGTA
>CAYTJB010000104.1:9582-9936 GCA_964437995.1 uncultured Bacteroides sp.
CAAATTTGAACTCAATTTTATGATTGCCTTGCGGTATTTTCATGGCTCTGAGTACATAATTTACACGGATATAGGGAACAGGCTTGCCATCTATGTATGCATTCCAACCATTGGCGTAGTATATTTCGGAAAAAACAGCCAATTCATCTTTCTTAGTATTGGCTTGATATGTTAAATGATTAGGTAAATAATTGCTTAGCTGAATGGTTGAAGTAGAATCTTTACCCAGTTTAAAATCTTTTACGTATTCGGCAAATCGTTTGTCAACAATAGCAGTAGTTGCGGGTTCAAAGTTTGATAAAGCGTTTATTTCGGAATCGGGATTTTCTACTATTTTATAATTTTCTACAAACC
>CAYTJB010000105.1:0-9919 GCA_964437995.1 uncultured Bacteroides sp.
CTTTTAGTTCATTAGGGTCGTCATCAGGTGCATCGGTTTTTGTTTTTGTATCGTTATCGCTTTCGGTCATAATAATACCTGCTGCTGACAATACGTTTTCGTAAGTATAAATAGGGCAATAGAAACGTAAAGCCAATGCAACCGCATCAGATGTGCGAGCATCAATTTCTTCTACTTTTTTACCGTCAGTAACTATTAATTTTGCATAAAAAACACCTTCGGAAAATTTATGAATAATAACTTCCGAAATCTGAAGATTAAATGAAATGGCAAAGCTTTTAAATAAATCATGTGTAAGTGGTCGGCTTGGCTTCATTTTCTCCAACTCAATAGCAATAGCCTGAGCCTCAAAACCTCCAATAATAATAGGCAATCGTCTTTCTCCTAATGATTCGCCAAGTATAAGTGCATAAGCACCTGTTTGCGATTGACTGTAAGATAATCCGATAATGTCTAACTTAATCTTTTCCATTTATGGAATTGCTATTTGAGCATAAAATTATAAATAATTAATGCAAAAATAATTTTTTTTCTTAGAACTTATTATTTTTAATAGCTATAAATTGAATTGATAAATTATTTTATTGAATTAGTTAGAAATTGCCTGACAATATTTATATTGAAAATCAATTATTTATGTATATATTTTTATTTTATTTTCTGCAAATCGAACTTTTTAAAAACATTTATAACAATAGATTGTTAAGGAAAATAATTAAGTTTATTTAACAAAAATAACGAAGATTTGAAATTCTTTCTTAATTTTGCTGAAAAATAAAGCGTTTTTAAACAAAAAATTAATCATTTATGAAGAAGATTTATGGCGTATTAGCAGCATTTTTGTTGCCGGTTTTTAGTTTTGCAAGCGAAGCTAATTTGGTTATTCCCGAAGGTATTAAAAGTGAAAGTATATTATACTGGGGCTTTTTAATTACAATTTTAGGAATGTTGTTTGGTTTGTACCAATTTGTAAAAGTTAAAAAAATAAAAGCACATCAATCAATGCTTGATGTGGCTCAGGTTATTTTTGAAACATCTAAAACTTATCTTTTTCAACAAGGAAAGTTTTTGATAATTTTATTTGCATTTATTGGCTCTGCAGTTGCCTTTTACTTTGGATATTTATCTGAAGCCAGCTTTGGTTTTGGTGGTGTGGCTATGATACTTGGCTGGACAGTTTTAGGTATCTTAGGGTCATATAGTGTTGCTTGGTTTGGAATAAGAATGAACACATTGGCTAATTCACGTATGGCATTTGCTTCCTTGGAAAGAAAACCGATTAAATTATTAAATATTCCTTTAAATGCTGGTATGAGTATTGGTGTAATGCTTATTTCGTTGGAATTAATCATGATGCTTATTATATTAATGTTTGTTCCCGGCGAATATGCAGGTGCAAGTTTTATTGGTTTTGCAATAGGAGAATCATTAGGTGCTTCGGCTTTGCGTATTGCGGGTGGTATTTTTACTAAAATTGCCGACATTGGTTCTGACTTGATGAAAGTAATCTTCAAAATTGGCGAAGACGATCCTCGTAACCCTGGTACCATTGCTGACTGCGTTGGAGATAATGCCGGAGATTCTGTGGGTCCTACTGCTGATGGTTTTGAAACTTATGGTGTAACAGGTGTTGCATTGATTTCTTTTATAATATTAGCTGTAACTGGTGCTGAATTGCAAACCCAATTATTGGTTTGGATATTTGCCATGAGAATTATGATGATTGTTACATCTATTGTTTCTTTTAGTTTTAATAATGTTATTAGCAAAGCAAGATATAACAACGTTGACGATCTTGATTTTGAAAAACCCTTAACTTCTTTGGTTTGGATTACTTCTCTTTTATCAATCGCAGTAACGTATGCTATTAGTTATCTTTTAATTCCAGAAATTAATGGAAATACTGATATGTGGTGGATTCTTTCAACCATTATTAGTTGCGGTACGCTTGGTGCAGCCTTAATCCCTGAATTCACAAAACTTTTTACCAGTCCAAAATCTACACACGTAAAAGAAGTAGTAGAAGCCTCTAAAGAAGGTGGTGCATCATTAAATATTTTATCTGGTTTAGTTGCTGGTAATTTTAGTGCTTTCTGGCAAGGTATGGTTTTCTTCTTATTAATGTTTATAGCATATTTTGCAAGTACATTTGGCTTAGACGGATTTATGATTTACCCTTCAATCTTTGCATTTGGTTTGGTTGCTTTTGGTATGTTAGGCATGGGACCTGTTACCATTGCGGTTGATAGCTATGGTCCTGTAACCGATAATGCTCAATCTATCTACGAATTATCATTAATTGAAGAAATTCCTGGTATTAGCGAAGAAATTGAAAAAGATTTTGGTTTTAAACCGGATTTCGAAAAATCTAAACATTATCTCGAAGCCAATGATGGTGCTGGTAATACATTTAAGGCTACTGCAAAACCAGTATTAATTGGTACTGCTGTAGTAGGTGCTACTACTATGATTTTTTCTCTAATCTTAGTTATAAAAGGCACATTAGGAATTGAACCAGAAATGGTATTAAACCTATTAAATCCATATTCAATTTTTGGTTTCTTATTAGGTGGTGCAGTTATTTATTGGTTCTCTGGAGCTTCTATCCAAGCTGTTTCCACTGGTGCAAGTCGTGCAGTTGCATATATTAAAGAACACATTAACCTTGACCCAAATGCACCTAAAAAAGCGGATGTGGAAAAATCAAGAGCCGTTGTAAAAATTTGTACACAATATGCTCAAAAAGGTATGTTAAATATTTTTATTGCAATTTTCTCTTTTGCATTGGCATTTGCTTTTTTAGCTTCACCAGTTGGTTTAACAGAAGGTATGAGTGATGCAGATAAATTAAAATATGCTGCGCCTGTTTCGTTATTTGTAAGTTATTTGATTTCTATTGCATTCTTTGGCTTGTATCAGGCTATTTTTATGGCTAATGCAGGCGGTGCTTGGGACAATGCCAAAAAAGTAATTGAAGTAGATATGAAAGAAAAAGGAACTGAATTGCATGCAGCTTCTGTTGTTGGTGATACCGTTGGTGATCCTTTTAAAGATACTTCATCTGTTGCTTTGAATCCTATTATTAAATTTACCACCTTATTTGGCTTATTAGCTATGGAAATTGCAATATCTGAAGCATTCAGACCGTATGCTCATTATGTTGGTATTGTTTTCTTAGCTGTTGCTTTGTATTTTGTATATCGCTCATTTTATAAGATGAGAATAAAGCAATAAATATAACTCGAATTTATTTACAAAGAAGAGGCTGAATCAAACACGTTTGATTCAGCCTCTTCTTTTTTATTTTTTTTTCACAAAACATTTTTTCTTATAACAAAAAAATCTTTTACCTTTGTGAAAAATTTCACACTGTTTATTAATAAACAATCAAAACATGAAACCATCTCATATTGAGCATATTGGTATTGCTGTAAAAAATCTTGAGGAAGCAATTAAGTATTACGAAACCGTTTTTGGTCTCGAATGTTATGCCATAGAAGAAGTAAAAGAACAAAAAGTTAAAACCGCTTTTTTTATGGTTGGTCAAACAAAAATAGAATTGTTAGAATCAACCGACCCAGAAGGACCTATCGGGAAATTTATTGAAAAGAAAGGCGAAGGCATTCATCATTTGGCTTTTGCAGTAAGTAACTTAGAAAATGCGTTAGCAGAAACCGAAGCCAATGGCATACAGTTGATTGACAAAACACCTCGCAAAGGTGCCGAAGGATTGGATATTGCATTTCTTCATCCAAAATCAACTTTTGGTGTGTTAACCGAACTATGCGAAAATAAAAACAAATAACATAAAAAAAACATCTTAAACTTAATAAAATGGCAATTGAGGATAAAATCAAGGAGCTACTTGATAAAAGAGAGTTAGCAAAATTGGGCGGAGGTCAAAAACGTATTGATTCTCAACACAACAAAGGTAAACTTACTGCAAGAGAACGGATTGATTTACTACTTGACGAAGGCAGTTTTGAAGAATTCGATATGTTTGTTACACACAACTGTCATGATTTCGGCTTAGAAAAAGAAAGCTATATGTCTGATGGTGTGGTTACTGGATATGGAACTATTGATGGACGTTTAGTTTATGTTTTTTCTCAAGATTTTACAGTTTTTGGAGGTTCGTTATCAGAAGCTTATGCTCAAAAAATTTGTAAATTGTTAGATAAAGCCATGAAAATGGGTGCTCCGGTAATCGGAATCAACGATAGTGGCGGTGCTCGTATTCAAGAAGGTGTGAAGAGTTTGGGCGGTTATGCCGAAATTTTCCAACGCAATATTATGGCATCCGGTGTTATTCCTCAAATTTCTGCTATTTTCGGACCATGTGCCGGTGGAGCTGTTTATTCTCCGGCTTTAACTGATTTTATCTTTATGACAAAGAAAAACAGTTATATGTTTGTTACCGGTCCTAAAGTGGTTAAAACAGTTACGGGAGAAGTAGTTACAGACGAAGAATTAGGTGGAGCTTCTGTTCACGGTTCAAAATCAGGAGTTACTCATTTTGTAACAGAAGACGAGCAAGAAGGCATCTTAATGATTCGTAAATTATTGAGTTATTTGCCACAAAATAACTTAGAAGAAGCTCCTTTAGCACCCTGCGATGATCCAATCAATCGTTTGGAAGATTCATTAAACTATATTATTCCCGAAAACCCAAACAAACCTTATGATGTAAAAGACGTTATTCATGCAATAGCCGATTACAATGAGTTTGTGGAAGTTCACCGTAATTATGCTCAGAACATTGTTGTAGGTTATGCAAGATTTAATGGTGTATCCGTTGGTATTGTTGCTAATCAACCAAGTTATCTTGCCGGTGTATTAGATATTAATGCTTCGCGTAAAGCAGCAAGATTTGTTAGATTTTGCGATGCTTTTAACATTCCTATTTTAACTTTGGTAGATGTACCAGGTTTTTTACCAGGAACAGCTCAGGAATATGGCGGTATTATTACCAATGGTGCTAAATTATTATATGCTTATGGCGAAGCTACTGTTCCAAAAATAACCGTTATTTTGCGTAAAGCTTATGGTGGCGCTTACGATGTAATGAGTTCTAAACACTTACGTGGCGACATTAACTATGCTTGGCCCACAGCCGAAATTGCAGTTATGGGACCTAAAGGTGCTATTGAGGTGTTAAGTTCAAAACAAATTGCAGCCATTGAAGATGCAACTGAACGTGAAGAATTTATCAAAAAAAATGAGCAAGATTACAAAGATAAATTTGCGAATCCCTACAATGCAGCTAAATATGGTTATATTGATGATGTAATTGAACCACGTAATACCCGTTTTAGAGTTATTCGTGCGTTGCAATCGTTGGCTACCAAAAAAGATGTAAATCCGCCTAAAAAACATGATAACTTACCATTATAAAAACCAAATACATTAATTATAAAGTTTATAAAAATGAGTAAAAATAAATTGTATTTCGGTTTAATCGTATTTTTTTTAATTACATTAATGTCAGGTGCTTATGCTATTGACAAAACTACTGTTATTAAAAAAGATTCTATGATTTTGATTGAGAATACCATCACTCAAAACCTTATTATGCAAGGTCAAAACGGTATTTCTCCTCAAAATTTAGTTTACGATGAAAAAAACAAAGTGTTCTATGTAGTTAATCAAAACAATATTTCTTTAGATATCATTGATTATTCCAATCTTGATTCGTTGAAATTTGTAAATAAAATTGACTTATCTTCTTATGGCAAAACACCTATATCCGTTGCTTTTAATAACAATATATTAGCTGTTACCATCGAAAACGAAATAGTAATTGATAGCGGTAAAGTTGTATTTTTTAATGAGAAAGGTAATTTTATAAAATCCTTTGCAGTAGCTCCTTACGTAAAAAGCGTTGCTTTCGACCAAAGTGGTAAAAAAGTGTATGTTTCTAATTTTTATACATTAGGATATAAAATCAATGTGATTGATATTTCAAAAGGCATTGAAAATATAACAGATGAAAATATTACAACCCTTACTTACGAAAAAGAAAAAGCAGCAGATGCTTTTATTACGCTTGACCCAAGTGGAATTGGAATGACTATGATTGCAATGACCGTAGTTTTTTTAGCATTAATATTTCTTTATTTGGTATTCAAATACATTGGACATTTGAATACTTCAAGTGCTAGAAAAAAATCATTAGAAAAGCAAGGGAAAATAGAAGAGGCTTCAAAAATTGGCGAAGATGCACCGGGAGATGTATATGCTGCCATTGCTATGGCACTACATTTATACCAATCGCAAATGCACGATGATGAAAATACTGTTATTACGATGGAAAAAGTAGCACGTACCTATTCTCCTTGGAGTTCAAAAATTTACGGCTTACGCCAAATACCAAACAATAAATAATTTAGAAAAGCTTAAATATATTTCAGATGAAAAAATTCAAATTCACAATAAACGGCAATCAATACGAAGTTGATATCAAAAGTGTTGAAGATAGTATTGCACAACTTGAAGTTAATGGAACACCATACGAAGTTGCATTAGACAGAGAAATTAAACAAACTAAAACACCAAAATTAATGCGTTCTGTTTCAATTCCATCAACAGATTCACACCCTTCGATTGCAAAAACAAGTAACCCATCTGCACCCAAAGGCGGAGGAAATATAAAATCACCTCTACCGGGTGTAATTCTTGATTTGTATGTAAAAGAAGGTGATCAGGTAAAAGCCGGACAAAAATTACTAACTTTAGAAGCTATGAAAATGGAAAACAATATTGAATCTGATAAAGATGGTAAAGTTGTTTCTCTTAAAGTTGGCAAAGGCGATAATGTAATGGAAGGCGATGTTTTAATAATAATAGGAGAATAATATTATGCAAGAATCTCATAGTTTTTTTACTTTTCTTATCGATCACTTGCAGCAATTTTTTCAATATACTGCATTTGCAAACTTTACGTTGGGACATGTGGTAATGATTTTGGTTGGTTTGGCTTTTATATATCTTGCTATTGCCAAAGAATTTGAACCAATGTTACTTATACCCATTGGTTTTGGTATTTTAGTTGGAAATGTCCCCTTTTTCCCTGGTTTAAAAATCGGAATTTACGAAAGTGGCAGTGTTCTAAATTATTTATATTTTGGTGTGATACAGGGGATATATCCACCATTAATCTTTTTGGGTATAGGAGCAATGACAGATTTTTCGGCATTGATTTCCAATCCAAAATTAATGTTAATAGGTGCTGCTGCTCAATTAGGAATATTTGGAGCTTATGCCTCGGCTTTATATTTGGGATTTTCTCCTTCTGAAGCTGGTGCAATTGGTATTATTGGTGGTGCTGATGGTCCTACTGCAATCTTTTTATCATCAAAATTAGCACCAGAATTAATGGGTGCAATTGCCATCTCAGCATACTCTTATATGGCTTTAGTGCCAGTTATCCAGCCACCTGTAATGCGTTTGCTTACTACCAAAAAAGAAAGAGTTATCAGGATGAAACCACCACGTCAAGTTTCTAAATTAGAAAAAATATTATTTCCTATTGTTGGCTTGCTACTTACAACTTTTATAGTTCCCAGCGGTATGCCATTGTTAGGCATGCTTTTCTTTGGTAATTTATTAAAAGAAAGTACGGTTACCAAACGTTTGGCTGATACAGCCAAAGGACCTATGATTGATATTGTTACTATTTTACTTGGATTAACCGTAGGAGCTTCCACACAAGCAACCACTTTTTTAACTCCAAAATCTGTACTTATTTTTGTTTTAGGTGCTGCTTCATTTGTAATTGCAACTTTTGCTGGTGTAATGTTTGTAAAAATCATCAACCTATTCTTAAAAGAAGGTAATAAAATGAATCCGTTGATTGGTAATGCCGGTGTATCTGCGGTTCCAGATAGTGCTCGTGTTTCGCAAGTTGTTGGTTTGGAATATGACAAAACCAATCACTTGTTAATGCACGCTATGGGACCAAACGTAGCCGGTGTTATTGGAAGTGCTGTAGCAGCAGGGGTTTTACTTAGTTTTTTGTACTAAGTGTTTTGATTTAATCCGAAGATACTGGTCTATTATGTTTTAACAATACTTATTTGGGATTAAAAAATTCTTAACGTAATCCGTAATACCTTCTTCTAACGTATAAAAAGGTTTGTTGTAGCCTGCTTTGCGAAGTTTCTCCATATTGGCTTCGGTAAAATACTGATACTTATCACGAATATCTATTGGAGTATCAATAAAATCAATATTTTCAGGCTTATTCATTGCTTTAAAGGTGGCTTTTGCCAAATCGAGAAATGCACGAGCTTTTCCTGTTCCTAAATTGTAAATGCCTGATTGAGGCTTGTTTTCCATCAAAAAGCTTATAACACTCACTAAATCTTTCACATAAACAAAATCTCGTAATTGCATACCATCTTTAAAATCGGGGCGATGCGAACGAAAAAGTTTTACGCTTCCTTTTTCGTTTACTTGCTTAAATGTATGAAATATTACCGATGCCATGCGAGCTTTATGATATTCGTTAGGCCCATAAACATTGAAAAATTTTAAGCCTGCCCAAAATGGTGGTTGCGTAGTTTGTTGCAAAGCCCATTTATCAAAGTTGTTTTTTGATTCGCCGTAAGGGTTTAGCGGTTTTAATTTCTCTATAATTGAGTGGTCGTCAGTATAGCCAAATTCGCCCATGCCATAAGTAGCAGCAGAAGAGGCATATATTAGAGGAATATTGTAAGTAACACAATCATTCCATATTTTTTTTGTATAGTTGAGGTTAAGCTCGTTAAAAATAGCAACATCAAACTCAGCTGTATCGGTTCGGGCTCCAATATGAACAATAAAATCTACTTTTTTGGCATGTTCTTTAAGCCATACAAAAAAATCGTTGCGATGAACTTTTTGGCTGAAAATTTTATTTTCGAGATTTTTGTTTTTTTCTGCATTAGAAAAATCATCTACAATTACAACATCTTCTATTCCTATACTATTGAGCTTGCTAAGCATGCAACTTCCTATAAAACCGGCTGCTCCTGTAACTACTATCATTTTTATTATTTTTAGAACTACAAAAATAATGTTTTTTGCGGAAACGTTGGTATCAATTTTTTTTCGACAGCCATTTCAAAAAGTGTAGTGATGGCTTTTTTGCCTTTAGTTCCTAAATTGAGCGTATATTCATTAACATAAAGTTCAATGTGTTTGTACATTACCTCTTCGTTCATTTCCTGTGCATTACAACTTATAAAATCTTTTGCTGAATCAGGATTTGCAAAGGAAAACTCCACGCTGCGTTTTAGTATTCTGTTGATACTTTGCTTTGTAGATTCTGGTAAATCTCTTTTTATAACAATTCCGCCTAACGGAATAGGCTGATGTGTAAGTTGATACCACACTTTCCCTAAGTCGGCAATAAGTTGTAACCCTCTTTGATGATAAGTAAACCGATTTTCGTGAATGATAACGCCAGCATCAAAATTTCCATTAAGTAGCTCATTTTCAATATTTGAAAAAAGAATTTCCTGTTTGTTTTTAATTTTGGGATAAGCAAGTGATAATAATAAATTTGCTGTGGTATATTTACCGGGAATTGCTACTTTTAAATCTTTAATTTCTTCTTTATTTACAATATTTTTACTAATAAATAAAGGTCCAACATCATCGCCTAAAGCACTTCCTGAATGTAGCAATACATATTTATCAATTAAATAAAGGTAAGCGTGATAACTTACTTTACAAACATCTGGTTGATAGTTGAATGCAGCTTTATTTAATTCCTCAACATCTGCCATTGAATATTCAAAATCAATGCCTTCGGTATCTATTTTATGATGCACCATGGCATCAAAAATAAAAGTGTCGTTAGGACAAGGAGAAAAGGCAAGTTTTAACATAGTTTGTAAAGTTCTTAAAGTTTGAAAGTTTATAAAGTAGTTAATAA
>CAYTJB010000106.1:0-3258 GCA_964437995.1 uncultured Bacteroides sp.
GTGGCTTAGTGGCTGTAATTTAATCTTTTATAGATTTCAACCCTTGATTCACATTATTATTTATTAGTAGTGCCTGCAAGAAAATTATGAAATTTAGTTATTTTGCTGATATGTTATTTTGTCATTCCGAGTGATAGCGAGGAATCTCAATAAATAAATGAGATGCTTCCTTCGTCAGCATGACAAAAAAACGGGATGACAAAAGAGAGCTTCAACAGAATTAAAATTTACAACAATAATAAAAACATAGATTTTATTGCAAGTACTATTTATCTATACAAACAGCGATAGGTAGTATCTTCGGCAATTTTTAGTTTGAATTTGCTGTTTTTGGGTACAATAAAAGTTTCAAATTCTTTATATTCTTTCCAATCGGTTTCGCCTGCTAATTGAATAATCATTTTTCCTGAAGTTACAGTCATGTATTCAACTGAAGATGTTCCGAACTCATATTCGCCAGCTGCCATAACACCAATAGTAGCAGGTCCTTCCGTAGTTTGATAAGCAATGGATTTTACTTTTCCATCGAAATATTCGTTAGTTTTAAACATAATTGATAAGGTTTTTAATTTTTGTCAAAAATATAATTTTTATCGGACACTTTAAGTCCTTTTTATATAAATCTTTTGCATAAATTGTGTAATATCTTTTATGCCGCCACCTTTTTCAATGGTTTTTAGCACTTTTTCGGGCTTGCTAAATATTGCACCAAAAATGTATTGTAAGTTTCTGTAATTAAATAATTGTTTGCAAAGTATAGAAGTAGGTCCCAAAAGAAAAACATCGCATTGTTCGTTTGTATTTTCAAGAATTGCATTAAAAGTATTGTTCAATAATGTTGTAGCTGTGATAATTACAGCATCTGCATTGGCTACAAATTCATGTTGCCTTTGCATATCGGTTAATCTTTCTTCATTGCTTTCTAAGTCAAATATATGTAATGGAATGTGGCTTGCGTCTATTTTTTGAGCCAACGTTCTGAAATAGCCTATCATTACTATATTTTTATACAGGCTAAAATCAATAATATCGGTTATATCACAATGTCCCTCAGATTTATTAATATAATTATAATAAGCGTTGTAATAAGCAATTAACAGTGCTCGATGCGAAATATTTGCAAAATCAGGTTGTAGTAAATTTTCTTTTTTTGCAAAAAGCTGAATTCCCAAAGTGGTACAAGTTCCTAATTGATTGCTGTTTAGCAAAACAGCAACTTGTCTTTCGCCAAAGACAAGTTTATTAATTAGCTGAATATCTGGTTTTTTATCGTTGTAAAGTAGTTGTAGTGGGTCTGTGTTCATTTGCTTTTTATTGCAAAGTTTATTAAAGAGTTATCCCGATAATTGTATTATGTAAAATCAATTATCGGGATAATAAGTAAAATATTATCAGCTTAAACCTGCTTAATAGCCCACTCTAATGCTTCGTCAAGCATTTGCTGAGGTGGTTCGTTGATAAAACCATCGTTGGTAAGTTTATCAACCATATTGCGAGAATACTCAATATCGGCTTTGGCTTTGTTGAAAGCTTCTTCCCTTGTTATGATTACTCTTGCAACTCCATCTTTAATGGCTTGCATAGCTACATCGGCTGCTTCTTGAGGAAAAACTTCGGCTTCGCTCATAGTAGGAACAATATTTTCAATATCTATTCCGCGTTTTTCAGCATAATCAGCCAAAGAATGAGCAGCTGCAATTGCCATATTATCGGTAATTTTTTTTGCTCTAACCATCAAAGCACCTTTTAATATTCCAGGGAAACCGATAGAATTGTTTACTTGATTAGGAAAATCGCCCCTTCCAGTTGCTACTATGTATGCTCCAGCCTCTTTAGCAGCATAAGGATAAATTTCGGGAACAGGATTGGCACATGTAAAAACAATAGATTTTTCAGCCATTACGCTAATCCATTCTTTTTTAACAGTATCAGGTCCTGGTGTTGAAAGCGAAATCAATACATCTGCACCTTTCATGGCTTCTTCCATGGTTTTTACGTTTGCAGGATTGGTTGTTAAGCACAATTCCCATTTACGATAAAAGCGTTTATCATCTTCAATATCTTTTCTATCAACATTTAGCGAACCCTTAGAATCGAACATAATAAGATTGGCAGGATTGGCACCATCAGCAATGATTAAACGTGCAATGGTAGTGTTAGAAGCTCCTGCTCCCAACAAGACTATTTTTGTATTTTCAATTTTTCTGTTGGTAAGTTTTAACGCATTTAATAAACCGGCAAGTGTAACACAAGCAGTGCCTTGAGCGTCATCGTGCCAAACAGGAATATCGCATTCTTCACGCAATACATCTAATACTTTAAAGCAATTGGGTTGCGAAATATCTTCCAAATTAACAGCTCCAAAACTATGTTGCACCATTTTTACAAAGTCAATAATTTTATCAGGATTGTTTTTGCCTGTTTCGTCTTTGCTGTCAATACATAACGCAACACCATCAACTCCTCCAAGGTATTTCATTAGGAAAGCCTTGCCTTCCATAACACCTAAGCCTCCTGAAGGAGTACAATCGCCATCGCCCAACACTCGCGTTGAATCGCTCACTACGGCTACTAAATTACCACGATTGGATAAGTCGTAAGACGTATCGTTGTTATCTCTTATATCTGTAGAAACTTTTGATACACCTGGTGTGTACCATACGTTGAACCAGTTAAATCCAAGCACTGGTGCTTTAGGTACAGTTTGTATTTTCCCACCATAAAAATGATGTGCTTTTTGAGATAATCGTTTCAAAAATAATGTTTTAGCTTTGGCAATTTGCTCAGGACTAAAGTTATCGGGAAATACGTTGTCTAAATTTTCAAGGTTTATTTTTATTTTTTCCATGTTTTAAAATTTGATGCACAAAGATAAATATTCAATTCATTTCATGAGTATTTTTTTAAAAATATTTCTACCTTTAATTATTGTAGAACAAAAAAATATGTATTTTTGTTGAAAATTTTACGTTAAACAAACAGCATAGTTAGCTGCGAGCGTAGAAAGTCAAAACATAAAATGAACAGGATTTATAAATATTCGACATTTTTACTTTTATTTATGACAAGTGGACTTCTGTTTTTTATAGTGGGTCAACTTAACGACAATAAAATTCGCTACAAAATATTTGAAATCTTCCAATTTGGTACTAACCAATTATTTAAGATTACAGACCTAAAATTTGATTCTAACAAGGATAATACAATTTGGTTTTCTTATTCACAAATCGCCCCCCTCGTAAACTTACTTTCAAGTAT
>CAYTJB010000106.1:3268-8937 GCA_964437995.1 uncultured Bacteroides sp.
ATAATTTACAACAACTTTTATTACTGATTTCTTTTTATTTTACTTACGAATGTTTGTTTTTTTATTTTTTAAAAGAAATTCATCACTTAGCAATCTGAAAAACTATAAAAAAATATGAAAAAAATTAAAGCGGCATTAAAAACTTATGGAATTGATCAAGCGAAAGAAATTTACTACAATCTTTCTTACGATGAATTATTTAAACACGAAACCAATCCTACTTTAGAGGGATACGAACGTGGATTTGCAACCAATACAGGAGCAGTAACTGTTGATACTGGAATTTTTACCGGTCGTTCGCCCAAAGATAAATATATTGTAGAAGAAAGTGAATCGAAAAGTAACATATGGTGGGCAAATCCTTTGCGTAAATCATCTGATAATAAACCTATCTCAGAAGCTATCTGGAGAGATTTATATGAAAATTCTGTAAATCAACTAAATGGAAAGAAAATTTATGTAATGGATGGATTTGCTGGTACTAACGATGATACTCGTTTAAAAATAAGAGTAGTTACAGAAGTTGCTTGGATGGCTCATTTTGTAAAAAATATGTTTATTCGCCCTACAGAAGCGGAATTAAAAGATTTTGAACCTGATTTTGTAATGCTTAATGCATGCAAAACTACCAATAAAAAATGGCAAGAGCATAATTTACACAGTGATGTATATGCTGTTTTCAATATCAAAGAACGTAGAGCTGTAGTAGGTGGAACTTGGTATGGTGGCGAAATTAAAAAAGGCTTCTTCTCTATCATGAATTACTTCCTACCATTGAAAGGCATTGCATCTATGCACTGTTCAGCCAATATGGGAAAAGATGGCGATACTGCTGTGTTTTTTGGTTTATCGGGCACAGGAAAAACCACGCTATCTGCCGACCCAAAACGTATGCTGATTGGTGATGATGAACATGGTTGGGACGATAATGGTGTTTTTAATTTTGAAGGTGGTTGTTATGCTAAATGTATCAACCTTAGCAAAGAAAATGAACCGGATATTTATAATTCTATCAAACGTGATGCTTTATTAGAAAATGTAGCATACAACGAAAAAACTGGCGAAATTTTATTTGATGATGGTTCAAAAACAGAAAATACACGTGTTTCGTATCCAATTTACCATATAAATAATATTGTAAAACCTGTTTCGAAAGGTGGGCATGCAAAAAAGGTTATTTTCCTTACTGCTGATGCCTTTGGTGTGTTACCTCCGATATCAAAGCTTACTAAAGACCAAACAATGTATCAGTTTTTGAGTGGTTATACTGCCAAAGTTGCTGGCACAGAAAGAGGTATTAAAGAGCCTACACCTACATTTTCGTCATGTTTTGGGGCTGCTTTTTTATTGTTACATCCAACCGTTTATGCTCGCGAACTTATCAGAAAAATTGAAGCTCATGGTTCAACGGCTTATTTAGTAAATACCGGCTGGATTGGTGGTCCTTATGGCGTTGGCAAGCGAATTGATATTCCTTCGACTCGTGCTATTATTGATGCTATTTTAGATGGTTCTTTGGACAATGCCGAATACGAAAACTTACCTATATTTGGTCTTGCTATTCCTAAAGCTGTTAACAATGTAAATGCTGCATTGCTTAATCCTCGCAATTTATGGGCGAACCCAATAGAATGGGATGCCCAAGCTCGTAATCTTGCTGAGAAATTTATCAAAAACTTTGAAAGTTTTACTGATAATGAAGAAGGTAAACGATTAGTGGCTGCAGGACCTCAATTATAGTGAATTACAATAAAAAAATGCCGAACTATAATTCGACATTTTTTTATAAAACACATTGATTATATTATACGAAATATAATAAAATTTATACTTAAATACTCGTATTCAATATATCTAATAAATCTTTTTCCAACGTTCTTGTAGGAGTTTCTATAATTCTGCCTATTTCTTTATTTTTGCGATAAATAATAAAAGTTGGCACTCTTTGTATGTTTCTTTTTTCTTTATCAAAGCCATCGGCTTTACAAAAATGATCTAAACATAAAATATCTATTTTCTCTGTTTTATATTTTAAAATATCTAAAATTTTGATAAACCGTGGTACTTGGTCTTTGCTATCGCCACACCAGGTTCCTAATATTATTTCAATTTTAATATCCTTTATCTTTGTTTGAAGTAAAGTAATTAATGCATGATCAGGATTATAATTTTTATATTCAGTGTTAAAAACACTGCCAAATTCGCCTGTTTTCAAGCCATCTAAATTACATTTCCCAACTAAAATTTCTTTTTGGGTTTTAGTATCTATTATTATCTTGTTTAGCTTTTGAGCTTGTAATGTAAATATCATAAAAAAATTTATAATAATGTATGTTTTTAATTTTATCATAAAAATAAAATGTTTATTAAAGTGCAAAATTAAAAAAGCTTCTCACATAATAAGAAGCTTGTAACGTTAAATATTTCATAAAAAATAAGTTGCTTTTTTAATAGTGTCAGAAAAAAACCTCTTTATTTTCTTATTTCTGTTTCTTTGACACTATTTTTTGTCATGCTGACGAAGGAAGCATCTCATTTATAAATTCATTTATTTTATGAGATTCCTTCCCAAAGTTTCGGGATTCGGAATGACAAAATGACATATCAGAAAAATATCTAAATTATAATGTTTTCTTACAAACATTAAACCCTTTTAATATCAGCACCTAACCGTCTTAAACGTTCGTCAATTTGTTGGTAACCACGGTCAATTTGCTCAATATTGTGAATAGTACTTTTGCCTTGAGCCGAAAGGGCTGCAATAAGCAATGCAACTCCCGCTCTAATATCGGGCGAAATCATTTCGATGCCACGCAATGGATATTGATGGTCTAAACCAATAACAGTAGCACGGTGTGGGTCGCAAAGAATAATTTGAGCACCCATATCAATCAGTTTATCAACAAAAAACAAACGACTTTCAAACATTTTTTGATGAATAAGTACACTGCCTTTGGCTTGCGTAGCAACTACCAATGCAATACTGATAAGGTCGGGAGTAAATCCGGGCCAAGGAGCATCAGCAATAGTCATAATAGAACCATCCATAAAATGTTCTATTTCATAATGGTCTTGCTGTTGCACAATAATATCATCGTTTTCGTGATGAATAGTAATGCCTAATCTACGAAAAACTTCAGGAATAACTCCAAGATGTTGATAATTTACATTCTTAATGGTAATTTGCGAGTGTGTCATAGCAGCTAAGCCAATAAAACTGCCTACTTCAATCATATCTGGCAGTAAAGTATGCTCGCAACTGTGCATTTCGCTAACTCCTTCAATAATTAAAAGGTTAGAACCTACACCTTGAATTTTAGCACCCATGCGATTGAGCATATTGCAAAGCTGCAACAAATAAGGTTCGCAAGCAGCGTTGAAAATGGTAGTTTTTCCTTTAGCCATTACAGCAGCCATCACAATATTGGCAGTTCCTGTAACAGATGCTTCGTCGAGCAACATGTAACAGCCTTTGAGATGGGAAGCATCTACCTGATAAAATTTGTTGATATTATCATAATTGAATTTAGCACCTAATTTTTCAAATCCAATAAAATGAGTATCTAAGCGACGGCGACCTATTTTATCGCCACCCGGCTGTGGAATGTAAGCTTTACCAAATCGAGCAAGCAGAGGTCCTACTATCATTACAGAACCTCTTAATGAAGCAGCTTTTACCTTAAATTCTTCTGTTTTTAGGTATTCTAAATTAACATTATCAGCTTGAAAAGTAAATTGCTCTTTGGCTGTTTTTTCTACTTTAACACCCATTTCAGCCAATAACTCAATAAGTTTGTTCACATCCCTAATATCGGGAATATTACTGATAGTAACCTTTTCGGGAGTGAGCAATACAGCACAAATTACTTGTAGTGCTTCGTTTTTTGCACCTTGTGGTATTATTTCGCCTTGCAGCCTTTTGCCGCCCGTAATTTCAAATGAGCTCATTACTGTAACGGATTAAAATATTAATTTTCTTTTCTTTTAGTCTGCGTAAAGTTATTACTTTTCTTAATCGGATTATTCCTTTTAATAGAATTATTATTGCTTGGTTTAATTTTTGTAGTTATAGCTTTGTTTTTGGCAAGAATATCAAACGAACTGTTAAATTTAAAGTTTTCGCTCAATTTTAGCTGTCCTTTCGACATTATTTTTAGATGCTCAACAATAACTTCATTATCAACACTATCGCGATTCCAAGTAAGGTACGATTTTTTAAGATGATTGGCAATAAGTTGAACAATTCGTTCTTTGGCAGGGCTATCTTCCATAGCAGTAGCCTTTTCAATCATTAATTCAATATTTCTTCCGTAATGACGAAAAGCAAATTTTTTGTCGGTATAAGGAACTTGTTCGGGCTTAATGCTTAATATTTCGCTGGTAGGAATAGGATATGGTGAGTCCACATCTAATTTAAACTCAGAAATAATAAACAGGTGATCCCAAAGTTTGTGTGTAAAATCGGCAACATCACGCAAGTGTGGGTTAATTTGCCCCATTACCCTTATAATTTCTTTTGCCAATTGATTGCGTTTATCTCTATCTTCAACGCTTACAGCATGTTCTATCATTTTTTGAACGTTGCGTCCATATTCAGCTATAATAAGCTTATTGCGTGTTGAATTGTATTCCATAAATTTAGCGAAAGTGTTAATATTAATGAGATTGTAATAATCTCAATTATTGTTTTTTTGTTCTGTTAATATTTGGAAGTAAAGAAATAACAGTATATATTTTTTGCAAAGATAAGCAAATATATTTATTAGTGATTAAAGAAAAACACCCTTTACCGACTACTCATATTTTTAAAATGCAAACTTACTAATATGTTTATAATGATTGATTCTAATCAGAATTATAAAATGTTAGGTGCGGTGCATTATTACTTTCTCATCACAATGTAAGCCAATGGAAATCTACCATCAATCCTTACTGCTTTATCAATAACCAATCCATTATTGGTCAACATGTTTTTAAAATCATGAATGCTCCATTTATTAACAATTTTAAATCCGCTAAACAAACCGGCAATAGTAGTTATAATAATACTTTTTGCATTTTCTCCAACACAAAATGTGGGGGCAATAAAAATTCCATTGTCTTTTAACACACGTTTAACTTCTTTTATCGGTTTTTCAGGCTCATAAAGCAAATGCAACAAATTAGATGCAATCACAATATCAAACGATTTATCCGGAAATGGTAAATTATAAGAATCCTGAACTTGAAAATCAATATTTTTGATGTTAGCATCTTTTTGCTTTTGACTTGCAATGCGAATCATTTCAGGCGAAATATCTGTTGCAACAATTGACGAAACCTTTGAGCAAATAGAAAAAGAAATAATTCCTGTTCCTGTGCCAATCTCAAGTACATGCTGTTTTAAATTTAGTTCCGAATCTATATTGCCAAGAACGGATGTATATGTTTTATCAACCGTATTCTTTATGAATGAATCATAATTGTTGGCAAATTTATCCCAAAACTTTTTCTCTTTTTTCTGTCTGTTATTTTTGTTTTTTTGCATTTTGCTCAACGTTTTGGCGCTTAGCGCAGAGTTTGAGATTTCTTTTCTGTTAGGTTGCTATTATGTTTTCTACTTGTATATTGTTTTATTTTTGTTGTTAAACCCCGCTTGCAGCAAGGTGCTGTTATGGCTCGTTTTTAAT
>CAYTJB010000106.1:8947-9848 GCA_964437995.1 uncultured Bacteroides sp.
AGACGTTTTGCAGGAAATTGGCGGTGAAGGATTTAACACTTGTCTTTTTGAATTTGATATTGATTAAATATTGATGTATCTATATTATTTTTCGCGATTGCTTCACCGATGATTGAATAGAAATAAATTTCTTTATGAGATAGGATTATTATATCACCACATTTTTTAGAATTGCTATTCTTAATAAAATTAAATTCTTTTATAGCAGCGTCATTGTTGCCTATTAGTAAATGTAAGTAACCTCTTTTTAATAATAAATCGTAATTAACATTATTATAAATCTGTTGGCTATCTATTTGAGCTATTGCCGTTTTATATTTTTTTTGTTTAATGTTTTCATGTAATCGTTCAAGATTATGATATTCGACTTGATTTTGCTGAAATTTTTCATTGATTTCCTTGTATTTTTTATCATTTTTGTAAGAAAAAATAATGAAATCTATAAAACCAAAAAATTGCATAAAAGATATACTCACTATTACAATAAGTGAAACAATTGCAAAATATTTAAATATTTTAATCTTCAAAATTAAATTATTTGATTAAATGGTAATTAATTGTTTTTTTTTAATGCACTATACCTCTTTTATATCGGAACCAAAGGTAAGGTTAGCCACCCAAATTTTGCTTACTTTCCCAACCTTTTGGTTATTTTTATTTCTGCAAATATACTTATTTTTCAAATCTTCAAAAACTATTTAAACGACTGCATATCATGCAGTTTTTTGTACAATCCATCTAGAGCAATGAGGCTGGTGTGATTGCCTCTTTCTACAATATTTCCTTTGTCTAATACTATAATTTCGTCCATGTTGTAAATAGTGGAAAGCCTGTGTGCAATGGCTAATGTAGTTCTTCCTTTCATAATTTTTTCCAATGCATCTTGCACCAATCGCTCCGA
>CAYTJB010000107.1:0-9838 GCA_964437995.1 uncultured Bacteroides sp.
GCATGACAAAAGAGAGATTTGACAAAACAAAACAGACACCAAATATTAAAAGCATGTGTTTTCTTTCTGACACTAAGTAGGAGAAATACTATTCTTAGAATTAATAATATTTCTCCCATTATGATAGTTTTATGCTTTTTTTTCTGTCTTTTCTGATTTGTTTTTAGCATGTTCTGCAAATTCGGAAACTTCTTCCTTTACCTTTTCAAACTTTTCAGAAATGTTATCACGAAATTCATCAAAATTTTCTTTTAATGTATCTACGTAATCTTCACCTTTTTTAGATATTTTTTTGCGGGTATCCGAACCTTTTGCGGGAGCAAATAAAATCCCTAACAATGCGCCACTGGCAACGCCAGCCAAAACGCCTAATAACACTTTTCCTGTACTCATGATGTTTGTTTTTAAATTGTTTATAATAAAATAATTAGTAGCAACGCAATAATAATAATTGCACCTACTGAAAGATACACACCACCTTTTCCATTAGCTTCAGTTGCTTTAAGTTCGGTTTTGATGGCACGTACTTCTTTACGTAAAGCTTTTTTTTCAGATGAATTTAACTTTGATTTATCCATTTCCTTGATTTCGTTCAAGCGAAGCAGTAAAGTTTTTGCTGCTTCCGCATCAGCAGGGTTCGGAGCAACTACACTTGTAGGTGGTACATCCTTATTCGCTGAATAGGATTGAAGGGGTTGAACGCATAACAACAAGCCCGTTGTCATTATGCATAATGTGATTTTTTTCATTTTATTTTTCATTAAAAGATTAATTTAAACTATTTTCTTACCTTGAATAATTCTAAGTATTACTGCAATAATTGCAATAACCAAAAGAATATGTATAATTGCTCCGGCACTATACCCAATAAATCCTATAGCCCATGCTATTAAAAGGATTACAGCTATTGCATAAAGTAGATTTCCCATGATTTTAATTTATTAAATTGTTAAACATTATTTATTTTTACCTTTTCCATTGTTGTGACCACGATTTTTATTATTATTATCATGACCTTGTTTGACATTATTACCATTATTCTGATTATTTTTTTTATATGAGCGGTCTTCAGAATGCATTTTCCCTCTTAAGTTTCCTTTTGCAGGTCTCTCTCCAATGGTTTTTTGTGCATGATCGTGGTAGCCTCTCTTGTATTTACTTTTATGTTCTTTAAAATGATCATAAGGTCTATTGCCACGATAATCTTTCATCACTACTTTATAGCCGCTGTACAAATCATAATTACGGTATCGTCCCGGCAGATAAGATCTGTGAACCCATACACCGCCACTAAAATAAATGAACATGGATGCCCTAACGTCATAATAAGACTCTACATCCGGCAGATAGTAATAACTTACATCGTTATATCCTACAGGACCCCATTGCGGAGGAGAACCTATATTTACGTTTATTGAAACCTGTGCCTGGGTTGATCCTGCAAGCAGAATTATAATAGTAATTATTAATAATTTTATAGTTTTCATTTTGTTTTGATATATCTGATAGTTTTTTAATATTTAAAGGTATAAATGTCCTTTTTAATACATTATAAAAGTGAATTATTATAATCACCTAAATGTTTGATTTAGAATCTTAAACCTAATGTTAATTGATACCATACATTTTTGTAACGAGGTGTTGTAGAAGTACCATCTCCATTATTATTTGAAAGATCCCATCCAACTCGTCCTCCAATTACGAGTGAAGTTAAGTTAACATCGGCACCCCATATAAAACTAAAAGTGTTCTTCCTAATATTATCATTTTCAAATTCTTGTTCCTGTAAAGTGCTTACTGTACTTGATGTAAAAGCATCACTTTGTTTGATAAGAAAAGAATATTGAGGTCCAGCCATTATAGTCAGAGATTCTATTGGTTTTACAGTAAAAAAGATGGGTACATCAATATAATTTGTAGTCCGTTTAAATTCATAAGGGAAACCAAGTATTTTGCCTGTTGCTTTAAACCCCTTTTGAGAAAACAATATTTCAGGTTGTACACCTATAAATGCCCCAATAGGAATCGATATAAAACCACCAAGCACAAGCCCTAATTTTGGGTCAGCCACAAAAGCCTCTCCCTGTGCATCATATACATTTGATAAATTTACACCAACTTTAAACCCCAGTTTAAGAACTTCGCGGTTATCAGTTTTGTCCTGAGCATTTCCAATGTTTATCATACCAATTATTGCTATGATAATTAAAATTACTTTTTTTGAATTTTTCATTTTTTTCATTTTTTAAAGATTAATATTATTTTTACTTAACGTTTTTAACTGTTAGATTTTTAAATGATTTACCTAATTCTTCCATATCGTGATTAAATTCGGTTTTAAATTTTTCCCAATTATTTTTTTCACTTTCTTTGTAATCGGCAAGTTTCTTTTTCAAATCGGTATTTTTTTTCTCTAAATCACCCAATTCTTTATTGTATTTGGCTTTATTTTCTTTTTTCTCGTTGGAAATTCTTGCTTTAAGTTCAGCAATATTTTGTTCATGAGCTGCTATTTTTTCTTCTGATTCTATTTTGAATTTTTGGTATTCTGTGATAGAATCTTGTCGCACTTCATTCAAATCCTGCTTTGCTTCTTGCAAGTTATTTTCAGCATTTTCAATTTTTTCAGATGATGACTGACAACTGCATAACATTGTTCCTGCTATAAACGGTGTTAAAACAAGAGTAAAAATTATTTTTTTCATTTTATATGAGTTTAAATTGTAACAAAATTATTACGAAACAAAATTAGTCTCCTTAGTAGGGAAAAGTGTTACATAACTTTGGGGAAAAATTACATCTTTCACATATTTACTTACTGATACACAAATTATTCCCATCCACTTATGATACAGTTAGTATCATTGAAAAATGTTCGTTTAGATTAACAATAAGCTTTACGATCAACCATTTGTTAACATTTCTTCGCTTTCAAACAATATTCTATACCGAATGGAATCAGGTTTGTAAAAAACTTTCTTAAAATTGGCTCGGTATAACTGTTTCTACACAGCTTTGCTTTGCAAACCTGTTAAGAACCAGTATATTTCTATTTTAATGTATTGTAAGGCCAATTGTTGAAACTCCGCTTGAAAGATCCAGAAACATACCTATATGAGTATTAAAATGGTATTCTGCTCCTGCATGTATATCAAGAAACAAAGTATTTCCATTGTGGTAGTAATTTTTATCCCCATAATAATCATCATCCCATGATGAATTTATTATGGCAAATCCCAATGAACCTGCCAAATAGAAATCCCAATTAGAATTTGCTTCAAAGATTTTATCAAAATAATAAGTACCCTTAACACCAATTGGAATAACTATTTCGCGATAAGTATAATATTTGTATGGATAATTGTGATTGCCCCAATAGTAACTATTTGTGTAAGTATAAAAACTGGCAAAAGGAGCCAATGTAAAACTTTTTGCCACATCAAACTCATAGTTGATATTTAAAACAGGCATTGAATGTCCTACATATCCGTAATAACCTGAATAACCGCCAATACCCAAACCTAAGTTTAAGGTTTTCCCAAATTTTTCACCAGTATTTCCTTTCTGAGCGTAGATATTTAAACTTACTACTGAGAATAAGAATAGTAAAATGACAATTGTTTTTTTCATGATTTTTAATATTTAATTAGTTGTATAATTTTTTACAGAACAAAGGTAGTTTCATCCATTCCATAAAGTGTTACACAATTATAGAGAGTGATTACATATTTCACACACTAAATAAAGACTTAATAAACCTCAAAAAAAACAACCCAAGAAAATTTTACCACAATCTACGATTAAAATAAAGAGGCTGTCTAATTTTTTCTTAGGCAACCTCTTTTTATTAATAAGACCTCTAATCCGCAAGTCACGAAATGACAAAAGCTATTGATTAGAAAATTTACTTAGCAGAAATAATACCGAAATGAAATATGTAATAGTCCAATTCTCTATCGCTCTTGGAACTATAACATATTTCTGATCGGCATTATACCTTAAATTATTTGGATTAATTTATAATTCATTTTGGTATAATATCAATTATAACAGATCGGTTATAAAAACGTTCCTCTGGAAGTTTGTTTTCAAACTGTGATAAGTTTGTATCTTCACCAAATCCATGTACTTCAAATTTAACATCTCTTCTTCCAGTGTTCGACAATGCGTCTGTAATAATTTTCTTCACATCCATAGCCCTAGCTAAAGATAATTTTCGATTGTACGCTTCTTCTCCAATAATATCGGTATAACCATGAATAATAACGGTTCCACCTTTAGGAATCTTTGGAGTTACGATTTCAGTAAGGTATTTATCGTAAATATTGATAGACTCAGAATCGTTGAATTCATAAATTATACTAAATCTCATCAATTCCTCATTTTTTGAGGGAGTCCAAAGTACCATGTGTACCGTAGTATCTTTCATTACTGTATCGCCACTTTTCGTTTGACCTATCATTGTTACCTTGTAGTCGCCTTCAGACTCAGTTCCTAAAATTAATTTACCAGGTATACTAACATCTTCTTGAGAATAAGGCCCAAAATAATGAATTTCGCCTCTTTTGTCCTTAATTTGCAACAACCATGAAGAGAGTATTGCACTACTGTCTTTAAGTTGAAAAGAAACATAGCTTTCAATTGGTGCTTCCTGTAAAGTTGTAATCTCAACTGGTTTCAGTGGTGCATCTGGTTCGCTTTGGAACTCCATCAATATAGCAGGCGAAGTACTCCAGATAGAAACCCTGCGGTCACCTTCGCGAAGCAAGTCTAGTTCGCGTTTGCTATCTAATTGTTCCGATGGGATTCTTGGTTTTATCCGACCTTCTGTATCAATTCTTTTAGCATCAATTCCAAATATATTTACAAGATATTTTTTTACCGATTCTGCCATTGCTAATCCATCTTCAGTGCCTTCCATTGATGCTCCACTCAACCTAACAGTTGCCGAAGGATTTTTTCCCATACGATCGCCGAGTATATTTAAAACGTTATAATAAACAATCATTTGACGTTTTGAACGACCCGATAATTCTTTAGGGGTAAATACTTCCAATTGGTCTTCTTTAAAATCTTTTACCTGATTTTTCTTAAGCAAAACATAACGATCAGGAATATCTGTTGATCCTAAATTGAAAAATACGTAATTACGAACTGGAAAAGTTTCTCTTACTCTTCGCTCTACAGGAATGTTTAGAGGTGCATTTACAGTAAATTGAACTTCGGTATTTTTTATAGACTTCCACTTTAATAAATCAAAAGAATAAATATCATCACCTCCGCTTCCACCAATTCTATTAGAAGAAAAATATCCTTTACTCATCGAATCATTAACTATAGCAGCAAAATCATCATACTGTGTATTTAATGGATATCCTGCATTATATACATGTCCGAATTCTGAGCCGTTCATCTCGCAAATAAAAATATCCAAACCACCCAAGCCAAAACGTCCATTCGATGTAAAAAGCATTACCTTATTTTTTTCTTCAAAAAAAGGAAACATTTCATCGCCTTCTGTATTTATTTTATCGCCTAAATTTTCAGGTTTTCCCCATTGTCCATTTACGTCTTTTGTAGTTTTGTAAATATCTGCTCCACCATAGCCTCCCTGCATATCACTTGTAAAATACATAGTTTTTCCATCGGAGGTCAAACAAGGTTGCCCAACCGAATATTCACTATTATTAAAAATAAAAGCTTCTGGTTTTGACCATTTTTCGTCATTATAGTTAGTAAACCAAATTTGAAGTTCTACTATTTTATCCTGTGTTTTGTCGTCATAATTATTTCTGGTAAATGCCATATAATTGCCATCATTGCTAAAACTTGCTGGACCATCGTGTAATTTACCATTCAGTTTTTTATCAAAACTTTCAGAAGGTTTTAATTGACCATTTTCTTCTTCAGCAATATACATATCAAAAAATGGTTTTCCTGTCCAATTGTATTTTTTTGGAAACATTTTAGAGCTTTTACTTGATGCAAAAACAATAGAACTCTTATAAAAATAAGTACCAAAATCTTCTGCATTAGTATTTATATTTTGATGGATTATTTTATATTTACCATCGTCTTTTAGCATATTGGTTAAGTCTGAGCTATTGGCTATATAGTCTTTTGCCCGTAAATCCTCAGGTTTTAATTGTTTAAATTTATCCATCCATTGATTAGATTCAATATATTTACCATTGATTTTTAAAACCATTGCATAGTTGTAATAATCCTCAGGCAAATTTCCGCCAGGCATTGCTGTTAATGTTAAATAAGCTGCTTCCGATTCAATGTTTTGACCCATATTATGGTAGCATTCAGCCAAATTGCGTTGTCCATCTACACTCAATAGTTTTGTGTGAGTATAAGAATCAATGGCTTTATCATAAGAGTATCTAAAAGCAAATTTATCTCCTTTTAACTCTTTATTTGATTTTTCTTGTGCCGTAACATTAAAGCAAATAAGTATAAATGCAATTACGGGAAATACTATTTTTTTCATATCTTTATATATTTATATAGTGATTAAAAATTCCTTGGAGAATGTATTTGCTTTTTGCTTGGGAATACAAAATCGTATCTTAAAACTATTTCATGACTACCATTATTATACTTAGATGTTTCTAAGCCATAAGACCAGTCGAAAGAATAACCTAAGTGAAGCTGATCTGTAATATCCAATCCAATCAATGCTCCAACAGCATCTCCTGAACGTATCATAGCTCCAATTAATAATTTTTTCATGATGATAAAAGATGCGGTAAAGTCAATTTGAGCAGGAGCTGCAGCGGTTACTTTAATCAATGTTGTGGGTTTAAAAGCAAAATTGTCTGTTATATTAAGCAAAGTACCCGCAATAAAGAAGTAATGTCTTTGAGCATTTGCAATCAGAGTATTCCCATTGGTTTGATTAATTTCAGAATAATTATTTTCTAATAAATAAGGAACTGAAATTCCTGCATAAAAACGCTCTCTGGAATAATATGCACCAAACCCAAAGTTAGGAGTTATATGATTATTGATATTGTTTTGAAACATTGGGTCATTTTGTTGATCCAATTTAAGTGTATTAATATCTGCCTGAAACATATTTGCTCCTGCACTTAAACCAAGTGCTAATTTTGATCTTTTACTAAGTTGCATGATATATGCAAAATCAAAAATGGCAGATGTATTATTGGTCGGTCCAATTTTATCATTTGATACCGATAAACCTAATCCTATATGCTCATTATTTAAAGGTGCATGCAATGTTAAGGTTTGAGTTAAAGGCGCTCCTTTAAAGCCAGTCCATTGCGAACGATGTAATGCAGTTATTGTTAAAGCATCTCTACTTCCGGCATAGGCGGGATTAACCATTAATGTATTATACATATAATGTGTGTACATTGGGTCTTGCTGTGCATTAATGGCTAAACTCCATACAGTTAAAACCAATATTACTATTATTCTTTTTAGTGTTTTCATTGGAATATTTTTTTATGTTTGTTTTTAAGTTCTTATTTTTTACCTATTTAAGTATATAGTTCCTTTAATTGCATCTGATTTATTTCCCAAATCAAGTACGTAAAAGTAAGTACCTGTGGGTAATGCATTTCCTCCAACTGTTATTCCAAAAGTTGAGCTTCCATCCCAGTTGCTTAGATAAGGACTTGCTTCGAACACTTTATTTCCCCAACGATTAAAAATTACAAATGTATTGTTGGGATAATTTCCAATCCCTCTAATTACAAATAAATCGTTTATTCCATCGCCATTTGGAGAGAATCCTTCAGGGATAAAAAAATCAACAACACAATTATTTACTACAATTGTAACATTTGAAGCAATGGAAGTGCATGTATTGGCTGAAACGGTTAAAGAATAAATACCAGCATCTGCAAGTGTTGCAGAAAGAATTACTGGATTCTGAGCTATAGTTGAATAGCTGTTAGGACCTGTCCATGTATAAGATCCACCTGCAACTGTTTGCGCAGTCAGGTTTAACGGACTGTTTACGCAAACAGGAGAATTACTGCTGGCAACTGCAATTGGTAAAGGTATAACAGTTACAACTCTGCTAGCAGAAGTAGTTCCGCAAAGACCTGTTGAAGTAGCTGTTATTGTTGCTGTTCCGCTGAAATTTATATCCCAGTTCATAACACCTGTTGTTGAATTAATAACACCGGCTGTTACCGGTAATACAGAATAAACAATTGAAGTACTGCTAGTTGCTGTTGCTGTATAGATTTCATCTGGGGCATTCTGACAAATTGATATTGCACCCAAAATAAAACTTGTTGCTCCTATTGTAGAATTAACAGTAATCGTTCCATTGACTGAAATTGTTCCACAACCTCCTGTTAAATTAACAGTATAGTTAAATACTCCTGTTGCTGTTGGTGTTCCGCTTATCGTTACTACATTGGCTAACCAGTTCGCTGTTATTCCAGAAGGTAAACCACTGAAAGTTGCTCCTGTTGCACCTGTAGTTGCATAAGTAATATTTGTAATTGCTGTATTTATACATTGAATCTGATTATCACTACCAACTGCTGATGTTAATACAATTGTATTATTGGGAGAAACTGTAATTGTTCCTGTTGCTGAAATAATACCGCAACCTCCTGTTAAATTAACAGTATAGTTAAATACTCCTGTTGCATTTGGTGTCCCGCTTATTGTTACTACATTAGCTAACCAGTTTGCTGTTATTCCGGCAGGTAAACCGCTGAAAGTTGCTCCTGTTGCGTCTGTAGTTGCATAAGTTATATTTACTATAGCTGCGTTGATACATAAAGTTTGATTATTTGTACCAATTGCAGAAGTCAATGTAATTGTATTGTTAGGAATAACTGTAATATAATTTAGTATCGTTTTTGTATCTGATGCTCCGTCAGATATTGTTAAACTTACTGTACTCGAACCCGAACCTGAATATATAACAGTATGAGGACCAATTCCAGTTATTGTTGCCGGTGTTGCACCTGTTCCAAAATTCCAACTATAAGTTGTTGTTGGAGTAGTTCCTGTGGAAGTATTGGTAAAAATTACACTTGTTCCACTACAAACAGATGTTATATTTGCTGTAAAATTTGCACTTAATCCACATCCTATTAATGAAATAGCTTCATTAACCTGAATTCCAACACAACCATTACTGTTTGTTTCAATAACACTTACGTCTCCATTGGTTGTTCCGAATGTAACAGTAATAGTATTTGTACCACCACCTGCTGTTATAATTGCTCCTGCTGGAACTGTCCAGAGATAGGTTGATCCGGGTGTATTCACAACACTATATATTTGACCTGTTGAACTGCATACTGGTGTTGCATTTCCTGTAATTACAGATGTTACAGGTAATGGGTTTACAACTAAAGAAACATTTATTGTTGTATCATTAGAAACATTTGTTGAAGTATCTGAGGGACTATTAATAATATTAGTACCGGATAATACTACAGCACCATTTCTGGCAAGTAATCTGCCGTCAATAGAGGAACCTGTATTCATTGTTATGGAAGTTAAGGCAAGTATGTTTCCTTTAAATGAGGTGCCATTACCAATAGTTGCAGAACTACCAATCTGCCAGATTACGTTTTTAGCCTGTGCACCTCCACTAAGAATAACACTTCCACCAGCTCCACCAACTGTAGTAAAATCAGAGGCTATCTGAAAAATCCAGGTGGCATTTGAATTACCCAGCGCATCAAGGGTTAAATTGCCTGATTGTATTAAAAGAGTTGAAGTTGATTTGTAAATTCCTGGTGCAAGTGTTATACCACCTTGATCGCCTGCAACGGTAACTGGTGCAGGTGCAGTTGCGCCTTCAGCAAAAAGATATGCATCAGTTAAGTCTTGT
>CAYTJB010000108.1:0-3170 GCA_964437995.1 uncultured Bacteroides sp.
TTATTTTTATTTTCAAAATTATAATACGTCCTTGCATCAAGACTTATTTTCGCAAATTGTGAATATACAGAACCTATTACTTTTAAAGGAGCATCGGAGGAAACTTTTTCTCCTACTATTATTTTTGATAATGAAATCAAATTCCCGGCAACTTCAGTAGTTAAATTAAAATAGTATTGTGCTTTTTTATCAATTATACTCTGCTCATCATAAATAAATGAATACCTTGTTCCTGCAATAAACTGTTCTTCATAACTCTTTTTAAGAAAAGGATTTTCGGCAAGTAATGCCGTGAATTTATCGGATTTGTTTAAAATTGAAGTATAGCTTATACTTATTGGATTTAATTCGTGTTGCTTTTTAAAATCATTTTTCCACTTAAAACCATAAATAAACTGCAGGGTATGCATATCAAAATAATCAATTCTTTTTATATAATTATAGGAAAGCAGAAAATTTGTTTTGGGTATGTAGTTGCTGTTGGTTCTATTTAAATTAAACGGAACAACAAAGCGTGGAAATGTAAGCTCCAATTGTGGATTTATGGAATATGAATAAAGGTTTTCGCCCTTACCGAAAAATTGCCCTTCAAAAGATCCTGCCAGACTTAATTTTAATAGTTCAGCGCCGCTAAAAGTATTTCTGTTCAGTAAACTAACATTCAAACGGGGACCCATATAATTGTTGGATTTTGATACCACTTCAATTTCAGCTCTAAATGTGCGCTTTGGCATGGGTGTCATTAATAACGTAACATCTAAAAAGCCTGTTGCAGTATCACTATCGCTGAATTTCAGTCGTACAAATTTAAAATTCCCCATCGACATTAAGCGATTAAGGGTAATGTTATGCTTTTCTCTAGAATAGCGTTCATATTTCTTTAAATATACTGACCTTAATATTACATTGGGCCTGATTTTCATTTCTGTTTCTTTACCCAGAAAAAAGCAATTATCGTTCCTGATAGTATCCAAAATACTAACATTTTCTCTATCTAGAGAAAAGTTCTGATCAATAATTACTTTATTTATGAAATATATAATTAATGCATTGCTAGGTATGTCATCTTTAAGCATTAGCCTCAATGTTACCGATTGATTTATTTCTGTCGTATCCGCTTTAAATATCAGATATTCAGGGCTAAAGTAAAAGTAACCATTTTTTTTCATAAACGCATCTATGCGGATTCTTTCATCTTTTAACAGATTTAAGTTATAATCATCACTGGGTTTTATCAATGAATTATCTTTTTCTGAATTTATAAACTTATTTAAAAAATCATTCGAAATGGCATATATAACTTCTTTCACAATATAAGGCTTATGGATATTTGCTGTATAAATAATTTTTGCCTTACGTTTTTTTTCAACGATTTTAAAATCAGTAGAACTGTTGAAAATACCTATATTAAAGAGCTTTGCATCAATAAAATCAGCAGTAAGCCCCGGTTTTATCTGACTTATCAATACAGGAGGTTCACCCAGATTCTTAAGCCACTTATTAAATTTGCTTTGGGGAGTTTGCCCTGCTATCCCGCTAAGCCATAATTTAGGACGCATCCATAATACTTTTTGGTTTGGTTTAGGACGAATTGCTTCTTCGGCAGTTGTTTTAATAAATCCTTTATTTTTGATTTTAACAGAAGATTCCAGTTTTATTTCGGCACCGTTATATAACTTTTCGCCTTCGGGCAAATACCTCGTACCGCTGCATGCTGTCATAAGGAGACAAATCATGAAAAGGAAATATTTAGTTGACTTTTGCAGTATCATTTTTTGCTTCCTCCTTTCAATTCATCATCCTTATCTTTTGGTGCTCTAAAAAATTCCTTCCAGTTGTTAAAATCACGCACATATAAAACGCCAATACCCGTTTCAACCAACTGACCTTCCAATGCACCTTCATATTGATTGTGCCTAAATGCCTTTAATCTGTAACGACCATCTTCAGTTAATTTATATTCAATGGTTATATCACTGGTGATATCATTCATGGTATTCTGTTTTGCCCTGTCGCCCTCAACATCAATACTTCCACCAAGCTGAACCACTAATCTTTCATTAAAAAGCTGTTTTTTTACACCAATATCTACCTGCGTTCTGCCTTTTACCTGACCTGACTGAGATTCTTCATAAGACTGAATATCAAAATTTAATTCTACCCCTTGTAATACCTTAGAACCCCATTGATTTAACTGGGCTGACAACAAATTCCCAACAGTTGAACGGACTGCAGATAGTGTTCCGTTCGATTCTGATTGAAAAGGATTTTCCTGAATAAAACGCCCTAATACCAATAATGCGAATACTTGTTTATTTAGTGTTGAAGGATCTTCATTTAATAGATTTAATTTTGCATTTACTGCTCCACCCAATATTCCTTTATCTTCAGGAGATAATTGTATTTCAAAGCTGATTTCGGGATGCATAATATCGCCTCTGAGTTTAAGCAATACTATAAACGGATAAGTTTGCTTGTATGCACTTTTATCGCTTTCACTTAAGCCAGTCATCTGATCTGCCACTAGATCATAAGGTGATGCACGTACCGAATATATCGCATTGATTGAAATATCTGCTTCTATTGGATTACCACTCCAAGTTATGGTGCTTCCCTGTTCGATTTTAAATCTTTTTTTAATAACAGATTCCAATGAAACCAAATAACTGCCATCGTACAGATTGTATGCTCCGGTTAAACTCATTTTCCCACTACGGTCAATAGTAAAACTCAAGGCTGCTTCGCCTTTTACTACCAGCGAATCAGAAGAGGAAGGATCAATTAACAAACGTAGCGTTGCCTCTTTATCAATTTCAATAATAGAGGAAATATCAAAACCTTTAAATACTGATATATATTTTTGTTGCACTGTCCCTCTGTTTATAATTGTATCAATTTTTGAAGAAACATTAAATTCAACCACAGCATCTCCTTTATCGGTTGTAAGTTTTTTTTCAGGTACTGCAAATGTAAAATTTGAGCCCTTTTTCAATTTAATTTTTGCAGTAACATTTGAAAGACTCATTGGGCCAACAATATCTATTTTACTGTCAATTATCATTTGTCCGTAGAATTCAGCATTATCTTTGTTAGTAGTATTGAACAACAGGAAATCTTTGGTATTGAGCTGCAAATTAAAAACAAAGTCTTTAAAATGATTCATCTTAATT
>CAYTJB010000108.1:3180-6051 GCA_964437995.1 uncultured Bacteroides sp.
CCTTATGCTTTTCAACATCTAAAACTATAAATGAATCAAAATAAATCCCATCTTTTTTAATTTTTATTGTTTCATGTTTCATTTCCAAAGGATTATTCAGCACAGCCAATGCTATAACAGCGTTGTTGAATACCAGCTCACCACTGATATACGGTGAGGATAATTTGCCTTCAATCAACAAATTACCACTAAGCGTTCCCTTGGCATCAATTATATTACCTGACGAAAAAGCCTTTACCGTATTCAATGAAAGCGATTGAATGTCAAGATTGAGATGAATAGTATTATTGCCATCTTTGGGGATAAAATTACCATTCAGTGTGAGTTTATTTTCGTTACCAGATAATTTTAAATCTATGTTAAACTTATCAGATGAAGGATTTTCAGCCTTAAGTTGTAAATCTCCAATGGATATATTATGGAAAAATAATTTTGAAACGCTTACCGCTGCAATTAAACCATAGGTATTATTTTCTCTTTTCAGTAACAAATTACCGTCCAAATCGCCTTTTACCAAACTTGAATCTTTTTCAATAATCCTCGAAATATCCTCCAGATTAAAATGCTTAAAGGCAATGTTCAAATCATCATCAAATTTGCCATGAACGGAAGCAATATTGATATAACTATCTGTATTTTCGATAAAAAGATGATGTATTAAAAATCCCTGCCTTCCAAATTCAATATAATTATCGCCGGCAATATCCCATCGTTTATTCATTAGATAAAATTCCTTTGGATCAAATCTTAGTTTAAAGTTTCCATTGTCTTTTGAAATTTTTGTTTTTATCAGGAACTTTTTTAATTGTTTTTCATCAATGGAAGATAAATTTGCAGTAATGATTTGATCTGCAATTTTTCCTTCGAGCAAAAAATTATCAACTTTAATCGTGGCATTTGAAATTTCCGCAGTTGATACTTTATAGTTTATCACATTTCTATCAAAACTTGCGTCTACAGCTATGCCTTTAACATCAATACTTCCATAAGAAAATCCTGAAGCTGAAGCTTTAATTTTCAACTCATTATTTATACTTTTATAGTTGCCTGACACAACAGCAGTATCAAACTCCTTCAATTGAGGCAATAGGACTTCGGATAATAGCGGATGGTTGTAAAGCTTTAATTCAAATATAAAATCTTCAAGTTTATTATTTTTTTTAGAAGTTACATCAGAAGAAAAAGGGAAATAATTGTTAATGAATTCCTTAAGTTGCGATGGTAGCAAAACAGGAAAAACAGCCGCCGTATATTGTAAATCAAGAATTGCACTTTTTACTGTTAATTCACTTTTTAAAATTTCATTTTTGATTCCTATTGTTACCGAATCAAGTTTGTATTTTTTATCCTGATTTGCAACAATAATATTAGTAATACTAACATTCCCATTAAGTTTATTGAGCGATTCGCCTTTTAAATCAGCAGTTGCCAGTAAACCCAATCGCACATCAATACCGGTAAAATTAAGCTTTTGCAGATCTGCACCCAATACATTCAAACTAAATTTATATGATTCTTTTCCGGGATTAAGATTTACCTTGCCATTAAAGCTTAATACGGCATATTGGTCGTTCAGATTTATATTACCATCAAACTCACGTCCTGTTATTTTTCCATCCACTTTTAAGTGATGATAAGTATATTTATTAAAACTGAATTCAGAAACATCTGCCAATAGCTCTGCTTTAACTGTTTTTAAATCAAATCCTTGTCCTTTGACTTCAGCATTTAATGAAACAGAACCAAACATTTCCTTATTTTTCAATAAACTACCCAAATCGAATTTATTTAGCTCCAATTTTGTCTTGAAATTTTTATTTGTATCAACAACAGCAATAAGATGCGCATTTCCATAGCTGGTATTTAACACTAAATCAGATGCAAAAGAAGTGAGGCGTCCGTTAAAATCGATTTGCAAATTTATATTTGCAGGAAGTGCAATATTTTTTGGTATAGATGGTCCGAAAAGCATTTCAATATCCTGATTACATGTATTTATCTTTAGATTGGGAACCTCAAACCAAGCCGTTTTATAATCTGGTAATCCTAGTATTTTAAAATCTGAAGTAATTGATGTATTTACGCCTGTAGTAATTTGCAGGTTTTTTACATTAATATTTTTAAGCTTTCCATTTATTTGCCCGGAAACCGATGTAATATTCATACTGTTTTTAAAAAACAACTGTTTGTTTAGTTTAGGCAAAAAATAAACGATTTCAGCATTTTGAATATTCGATTTTTTAATTTCAACATCCAAAACCAAGTTTTGTATGGAATCTTTCATTGCATTCAATGAGGAATAATTTAGTTGCAAATCGGCTTCTATAGATGAGTTTGTAGTTTTTAACTTAAGGTCTTTTGCAGCAATGCTATGTTGATTCATACTAAAATCAGTCTGTAATTTTGTAATTGAAAAATTATGCTGATTAACTGCTGTGAATTTCTTAATTGAAACTTCAGTTTTAAGCTGAGAATAATTCAAATTATTGGCTTCGAGTGATAAATGACGATATTCCATGTGAGAAGCATCAAAGCTATTTTTTAGTTGTGTTTTATCACCATTAATATAAGTAACATCATTATCGCTGAGCATAATATTTTTACATGAAATTTTCCAATTATTATTCGATTTTTCAGTTGAAGAAGTTATTAGAACTGTATCCTTTAATGCTTTCTGATTGTTAATATAACTGATTTTGCTTTTCGACAACAACAACTTATTTAAATCTATTTGCTGCGTTTTTAAATTGACCAATCCGTCATTCAGTTCCAACTGATTGATTACGAAATCAATATTTTGATTGTTTATTTCATTTTTATAATTAAACCTTACATCGTTGAGTTGTATTAATTTTGCTATTATTTCAGGCA
>CAYTJB010000108.1:6061-9793 GCA_964437995.1 uncultured Bacteroides sp.
CAAAACAGCATCTGCTTTTTTGTCGCTTGTAGCTGATGATTTTTGGGTTATAACGTTTGCAACTAATCCATCTGCTTTAAATTCAGCTACATCAAATATCATTTTTTTGAAATCTATCTGGTTTAATTCTAAATCTAATTGCTTTATGTCTGTTGCTATATAAATTCCTCCATAATTGTCATCAAAAAGAAAATGTATATTTTTCAAGCTAATATCATCAATTGCAAAAGTCCATGCTGATTTTGACTGAGGTTTTTCTATTTTCTGTGTTGTAGTATCGCTGAATGCAGTGATAAGAAAATTAAAATTAAAAAGAGAATCAGCCACAGGACGATTAATATGAATTACAGCTTCTTGTAAATCAACACTGTTTATATGTATCTTATTACTAAACAAATCTGTAAATGAAATACTTGCTTTCAGCTTTCCTGCATAAATCAAGGTATCTTTATTAATATCTTCTAAATAAAGACCATCTATAACAACTGATTTTGGGAAGGAAATACTGATATTATCAATTTCAACACGGGTATGCGTTTTCTTGCTGATATAAGACGTTGTAGCATCAATAATCTTATTTTGAATAGCTGGAATTTGAATCAAAATAGCAATTAGAATGAATAATGAGAACATAGCTATCACTATCCATAAAATAAATTTTATGACCTTTTTAAGAAAAAAAACTACTTTATTCCAATGTTTCATAAAGTCTTAACTTGTTTCTGAGCGAAATAATTTCATTTTGCATAGTATTTTGCCGCTCTAATAAATGATTGATTGTTTCAATACCTTCAATGTTAATATCCAATTCATGATAAAAACGAACAATTTTTTCCAATTGCCTGATTTGGTTTTTTTTAACAAAATCAGTATTGCTAATGGTAATAATTTCTACTAATCCGTTTGCCTGCAATAAACTGATAAAAGATATTTCGATATTATGATTTACACAAAATGCATCTATAGCTATTAAATTTTCTTTTTGCATGGTTTCATTTCATTAAATTATAACTTAGCTAATTCAGCAATAAGTTCCTTTTGTTTTTCTGAAAGATTAGTTGGCATTTTAATAACATAAGTCAACTGTAAATCTCCAAATTCACCTTCTTTTTTATAAACTGGAAACCCTTTGCCTTTTAGATTTACTTTGGAGCCATTTTGCGTTTCGGGTTTAACTTTAAGTTTTACTTGTCCGCTTAATGTATTGATAATAATTTCGCCACCTAATAATGCAGTGTATAAATCCAAATCCAGCGAAGTATATAAATTATTCCCCATGCGTTTGAATTTAACATCATTAGCAACGGAAAAACCAATATATAAATCACCATTGGGACCACCATTAATACCGGCACCACCATGTCCTGTAATTTTAATGGTTTGTCCATTCTCAATACCGGCAGGTATAGTTATGCGTATATTTTTCCCGTTAACAGTCAGGGTTTGTTTGTGGGTTTTATAAGCATCAATCAGGTTTAATTGTAATTCGGCGTTGTAATCTTCGCCTCTGAACCTCTGCTGACGGCCACTGCTACTTCGGCCACCTCCACCAAACATAGAAGCAAAAAAATCAGAAAAATCGTCTTCAGATTGAGCACTGGCATACCTTTGTCTGTTGGAATTTGATGATTGCTCCTGATATTGATTAGCCCTTCCTGATTCAGCAGCATTTTTCCAATCCTTACCATATTGATCGAATTTTTTACGTTTTTCAGGATCACTCAATACTTCATTGGCTTCATTGATCTGTTGAAAATTCTTTTTTGCATCCTTATCATTAGGATTCAAATCAGGATGATATTTTCTGGCTAACTTTCTATAGGCTGTTTTGATATCCTTAAGTGTTGCCGTTTTAGTTATCCCTAAAATTTTATAATAGTCTACGAAATCCATTTCTTATTGAGTTATAATGAGGTGCAATAGTTCATAAATAATTCTAAATTAGAACAGTACTAAGTTAGACATCTAAAGCAAAAAAAGTATTACATAATTTTTGGAAACACTTACATAATTCACACAGTTTATGGATAGCTACATGTAAGAAGATATAATCTTTTTTTACTTTAATAAAGTGTGAATGATGTAATTAATAATCAGAATTATATAAAGAAACTAAAGTAAACAATTATTAAATTTACATGATGAAAAGAAAAATAATGCTGTGGATTTTAGCTGGAATAGCAACATTTATATTATTGTTGCTTATATCAATCCCACTTGTGATAGAGCCAATACTTGAGAAAAAAATTCAAACTTTAATTAAGGACAAAAGCCCAAATTATATTGTTAAAATAGCTAAAGTTCAAGTTTCTGTATATAAATCAAGTATTGACATTGAAGGAATTTCTATTCATTCCAAAATAAAGAATACTAAAAATCAAGGATTAACGACAAATATTGCATCTGTAAATTTTAACGGAATAAGTCTTATCAAAGTCCTATTCAATAATAGTTTTGTGATTTCAGAAGTAAACATTTCTGATATATTTGTAAAAAGTGAAACTCCTTTTGATACAACTATAAAAGCAGTAATGCTGTCACCTTCAAACATACAAATAGGTAAAATTCATTTAAAAAATATCAACTTTACAATTCAAGACTCCTCTACAGCTAAGTTTTACGCCATAAAGGGAGGTAATTTAAACTTTTCTGATTTAAATATCAGGAAAAATGATACTGTAAACCCAAGTATTTTTAAGCATTTCAGTTTCGAAAGCAATGAAATCATATCAATTTCGGCTGACAGTATGTACACCTATAAACTTTGTGGTGTAGCATATTCCACCTCTACAAATCAATTAAAATCTGAGCAGTTGTCAATTATTCCAAGTTATAAAGATTATGATTTTACATCAAAGTATAAATATACCATTGATTGTATTGAAGCCCGCTTCATCAATATTAAAATTCATAATTTCTCTTTATCGGCATATCTTAAATTTAAGGAGATAAAAACATCATTTGTTGAAATAGAAAAAATGGACATCACTGCATTCAGAGATAACAGGAGAAAAAATGACCATGCTATAAAACCTTGTTTTCAGGAAGTTTTATACAATTTCCCAGATAAAATCAATATTGATAGTGTTGGAATAACAAATGGAAATATTACTTACACAGAACATGATGAAGAGGCAAGCAAACCCGGAAGCATACGTTTTAATGACATTAATGCAAAGGTATATCATATTTCAAATGATACAATTTACAAAACTAAAACTGCCTTTTTTGAACTTAATGGAAAAGCTAAGTTGATGGGAAAAAGCAATATGCGAATTTTACTAAAAGCCAGATTATACGACAAAAATAATACATTTACACTGGAAGGAGATCTTTCAGCTATTAAAGCTAACGATTTAAACCCTATGCTTAAAAATAATGCTTTTGTTTATGCCAGGACATGTGTTATCGATGGGATGAAGTTTAAATTTACTGCAAATAATTATAAGGCTTCAGGTAAATTAACTTTGCGTTATCATGCATTGGATATAACAATGAAAGATGAAAAATCTGATAATACTTCAGGTATAAAAGAAGTAATCGTTTCATTAATTGCCAATATGAAAGTGTATAATTCAAATCCGCAGCCAGGGAAAGATGTAAGAATTGGAATTATTTCTTACAAAAGAGATCCTGAAAGATTTCTTTTTAATTATTGTTTCAAATCAATGTTAACAGGAATTAAATATTGTCTTACAGAATAAGATGTTCATGTATTGACTATATAGTGTC
>CAYTJB010000109.1:0-9774 GCA_964437995.1 uncultured Bacteroides sp.
AGTTCAATTCTTCTTTTGCTAAAGAACAAATTGAAGAAGAAAAACAGAAAGCAATTTTGATAATTAAAAATTCTGAGATTAAAACTGAAATTTTTGAAGTAGAAGATTTAACTTTATTTAAAGGAAGAATACAGTTTGTTTTTGATTGTATTGATTATAACTTGAATGTCCGTAAACACTCATAAATAAAAATAATTTGTATCTTTGTAGAAAAAATATTACTATGAATTTATTTAGTTTTACAGCACATTTTGGAAGTGAAGAATCATGTAGAATGCACTTTAAACAAGAGCGAGATAAGATAGGTGTTATATGTAATAAGTGTGGATGCAAAGAACATTATTGGATACAAAGTCGATGGAGTTATGAATGTAAACATTGTCGGAGTAGAACTTCACTTAGAAGCGGAACGATAATGCAAAGTTCAAATTTACCATTTTTAGTATGGTATAAAACCATGTTTCTGTTAAGTGCAACAAAGAAAGGGTTTTCGAGCAAAGAAATTCAAAAACAATTAGGTTTAAATCGCTACGAACCTGTTTGGGCAATGGTTCATAAATTAAGAAAAGCAATGGGTAATCGGGATGCAAGATATACCTTAGAAGGAACAATAGAAATGGACGAAGGTTATTTTACAATAGCATCAACTTCTATTGAAAAGAGCAAAGCTAAAAAAGGACGAGGAGCAGCAGGCAAAACAAATGTAGCTATTATGGCAGAATCCACGCCATTAGAAGATATTGAAACAGGAGAAAAATCGAGTCATTGTAGATATTTTAAAGCGAAAGTGCTTACAACACATGAAAAAGAAAAAATTAATGAAATAATTATTACTGACTTGGATGATAAATGTATAGTGTTAACCGATAAAAGTACGTCTTATGTTGATATTACTGACTTAATTGATATACATATTACTGAGAAATCTAATGAACAAACTACCAAAGAAACACTAAAATGGGTTCATATAACCATAAGTAATGCTAAACGCAATTTTTTAGGTAATTATCATAAAATAAAAGGAAAGTATTTACAATTGTACCTCAATGAATTTGTTTATAAACTCAATCGAAGATATTTTGGTGATAAAATCTTTGATAGGCTTGTAATTGCTAATATTACTGGATTATGAGTAATTACGGACATTCAAAGATTATAATTATAAACCTGATAATTTTAATATTTATTCTTTCATTGATGTGAAAAATGTAATTAAAAAATATTTTAATGACGATAGTTCTGATAATATTTCTAATGACATACGAAGAGCATTGCTGTCAATAGAAATTGATGGGAATTATAATTTCTATGACTATTGGTGGTCTTATTGGTATGTCGGTGATGCTACAAAAAGATGTTTAATTGAAAATTTCAGAGAACTTGAATATTATATTTATAATACTGAATATAAAGTGTATTTTAAAAAATTAATATTAAATTTAAAAATAAACAATTTAAATGATATAATAACGAATTTTATTCCACCATCCAATATGCCCAATTGGAAAATAAGATTAATTAAAGAAACTAATTTATTAGATAATGAAAGTAAATCTAACTATATAGCAATAAATGAACAAAATAATATTTGCTATTTATTGAGAAGTAAACGACCAAGAGATTTAGAAGGATGTGTTGAAATTAAATAATTATTTTTAATTCTTTTAAAATAATATTTACAATGATTATTAAATATATAGTAAAATAAATGAATCAATACGAAGTTATTGTAGTAGGAGGTGGTGCAGCAGGTTTAATGGCTGCCGGCAGAGCAGCAGAGCAGGGTGCTAAAGTGCTGTTGCTCGAAAAAATGAATCAACCCGGTCGTAAGCTTCGTATTACCGGCAAAGGAAGATGTAATCTTACCAATTTAGCTCCTATGCGTGAGTTTATGGAGCATGTTGGCGAAAATTCGAGGTTTTTACGTCATGCTTTTTCTACTTTTTTTTCTAAGGAATTAATCGAGTTTTTTGAACAGAAAGGCGTTCCCATAACCGTTGAACGTGGCGAAAGAGCCTTTCCTACAAGCGAACAAGCCCACGATATTTTCAATGCATTGGTAAGATGGGTAGAAAAACTCAAAGTAACTGTCAAAAAAGAGAGCAGTGTTACCAAACTAATCGTTAGCGAAGGCGTTATTACCGGTGTTGAGGTTAACAATGCTGCAATATATTATGCCAATAAAGTAATTATAGCCACTGGTGGCGCTTCTTATCCCGCAACAGGCTCTACGGGCGATGGTTATAGATTAGCCAAAAGCGTGGGGCATCAAATTATAGAAATACGTCCGGCTTTGGTTCCGCTGGAAACAAAAGGAGATGTAGCTCAACAACTACAAGGCTTGAGCTTAAAAAATGTAAAAGCCAATATTTGGATAGATGGAAAGAAAAAAGGCGATGAATTTGGCGAAATGATGTTTACGCATTTTGGATTAACGGGTCCTATTATTCTTACACTCAGTAGAAGATTTTCGACAGAAATACAGGCAAAAAAAGCCATTGTTTGCTCCATTGACCTCAAGCCTGCTTTAGACGACCAAAAATTGGATGCCCGATTGGTAAGAGATTTGAACGAACACGGCAAAATGAAATTTCAATCGGCATTAAGGCTTTGGTTGCCAGGTAAATTAGCAATTATAGCAAGTGATTTATTGAAAATTTCGGCAGATAAACTGTGCAATCAAATTTCGGCAGAAGAACGAAAAAGAATACGCTTGTGGTTAAAAGATTTTCGATTTGAAATTACTGGTTCTCGCTCATTTAGCGAAGCAATCATTACAGCAGGAGGTGTTGATTTAAAAGAAATAAATTCCAAAACCATGGAATCTAAAATCATTAAAGGTTTGTTTTTTGCAGGCGAAGTGCTTGATTTGGATGCCGATACTGGCGGATACAATCTCCAAATTGCATTTTCAACGGCTTGGGTGGCAGGAGGCGTGAGTTTATAAAGTTTTATATTCTCAAAATAAAAATTACTTTTTTTTGTTTGCAAAAAAGTAAAGACTTAACCATTAATGGAGTTAAGCCTATTTGGCTATGCCCGTTACTATTTAGCAGACCTTTCCTGTTTTCCGCACTTTTTTGCAACACCCATTTAAATGCCTGTAAATCAATAATAATATTTTAATTTGGGGTGTTGCAAAATTATTTATATGTTTATTAGAAAACTAAAAAATCGTTCTGGTAGTGTTAGTATACAAATAATTACAAAAACACATGGTAAGTATAAAGTACTAAAATCTATAGGTTCTGCCACCACGCAGCAGAAAATTGATAAACTAATATCCTTTGCTAATGAGGAACTTGAAAAAATTTAAGTGTACACTAATGATAAATTATACAAAACTCTAATATTTCTATTGAAAAAACTTGTAAGTAAGGAATATTTTATAATTTTGAGGTGTTAAGGTTAAGAATGTATGTAAAGTTTGTGTTTATGAGAATTGTTTATTATTATACAAAAAATGAGAAAAATTAAATATTTCATAGGATTTTGTCTGCTAATTGTAGTATCTATTGTTATTATAAATATTATTGTTATTAATAAAAGTAAAAAGTATATTTATGCTAAAGTTCAAGATGTGCCAAAATGTTATACGGCAGTTGTATTAGGAGCATTAGTGTCAAAATCAGGTTATCTTTCTGATTTTTTGCAAGATCGCTTAGATGTTGCAATAGAACTGTATAAAAATAAAAAGATAAAACGTTTTTTATTAAGTGGAGATCATGGGCAATCTAATTATGATGAGGTAAATAGTATGAAAAATTATTTATTGAATAAAGGTATAAATACAGAAGATATTTTTTTAGATTTGATACTTATAATTCAATGGTTAGGGCAAAAGAAATCTTTCAAGCAAATCAAATTATTATAGTAACTCAAGAATTCCATTTACCAAGGGCTTTATATATAGCCCGTAGTAAAGGAATAGAAGCATACGGGATAACTGCTGATAGACGAGTTTATTCGTCTATAAATTACTTAAAGGCAAGAGAGATAATCGCAAATATTAAAGCGTTTACCGAATTATTGATAAATAAAAGGCCAAAATTTTGGGGAGATAAAATTCCAATAACTGGTAATAGTAATTTAAGTTATGATTAGGGAAATGTGAATTTTTTAGTTATTTCGTATCAGAAAACATTGTTTTTAATGCTTTTGAGCTTTCTTCTTCGGCAATTACTTCAAAATTGGGTTGGATAGATAATAGAACTTTGTAATACCCGCCTGCATAAGGCTCTATGCCTTTTAAAGAAGCATAATTAGCAAGGAAGTTTTTATTAATGAGCAGAAAATTATCTAATCCTAATAAATCTACTGTTTCGTTAAATTTTTGATTGCATTTAAAAACAGTATTATTGGTTTTTTGAATATACGAAATTCCTGCGGAAGTGTAAATATAAGCAATACTATCAAAACTTATTTCAACCGTTTTATTACTTTCGTACAAAACAAGCCATTTGCCTATGGTTTTATCGTTTTTATACATAAGTTTCTTGTTGGGCAAACCATTTTCATTGTACCAAAACCAAAGCCCTTCTTTTGCATTATTTTTATATTTACCTTGGTTTCTTAATTTGCCTTCTGGTGTAAAAACCTGATAATTACCTTCTAATTTATTGTTTTTAAACTGAGTTTTTAATGTTACTCCTGAATAAGTTTGTTCCCACGGACCTTCTCTTTTCCCGTTTTTCCACGTCATTTTGTCAAATAAAGTGCCATTGTCGTAATAGGTTTTCCATTCACCATTTCGCAGGTTGGCACGATAAAATTCTTCTTTTATAACTACATCAAAACCATTATAATACTTCCATGTACTATCTTTTTGTTTGCTTATGTAATATCCTTCCGACATCAATTTTCCGTTTGGAAAATAAGTAATAGTAAACGAACGCAAACCTTTTTCAAAAAACTTGGAAATTGCTTTTATTTTCCCATCTTCGTAATAATATTTGAATTCGCCGGTAGGGTAGTCGTTTACAAAATAACCTTCGTATTTCAACACACCTTTTCCGTCTTTCTTTTTCCAATAGCCTTGTTTTTTGCCAGCTTTGTCGGTTTTGTTTAATGTATCAGCTATTTGCTGCGAAAAAACAAGGGTAGATATGTATATAAATGAAATAAAAAATAAAACAATTTTTTTTTGCATAATGCTTTTCGTTAGTTATGAGTATAAAATTATATGTTTTTTTAAAATTATTTTTATGTTTCCAAAATCTCTCTTTTGTTATGCTGTCTCGCTAAATGCAAGGGAATCATCTTTTTAGTTTTTTATTATTGTTATTGAGATTCCTCGCTATTGCTCGGAATGACAAAAAACATTTCATTTATTTATCCTTAAAGTAAGCTTCCAGCAACTGTTGTGCTGCAACGTAGGAGCTAATTTTATCGTCTAATATTTCTTGTTGAAGTATTGGAATTAGTGCAGCAACGGTTTTGTTGTTGTAAAAATTATCTTTTACAGCATCATTAACTGTTTCAAACATAATTTGCTTTGCTTGTTGCTGTCTTTTGTGGTTAAAGTAATTATTTGCTTTTGTAAACACTTGGTAATCGTTGATTATACCCCATACATTATCTATGCCTTCACGTGTATAAGCTGAACAAGTAGCAACCTCAGGTATCCACCCTGAATCTGTGGGCGGAAACAAATGAAGTGCATTTTTGTATTGTGCCATTGCCAACGAAGCCATTTTTTTATTTTCACCATCGGCTTTATTAATAGCAATGGCATCAGCCATTTCCATAATTCCACGTTTGATACCTTGCAGTTCATCACCGGCATTGGCAAGCATAAGCAGCAAAAAGAAATCAACCATAGCATGTACAGCCGTTTCCGATTGCCCAACACCTACTGTTTCAACAAAAATGGTATCAAAACCAGCGGCTTCGCATAATATAATTGTTTCGCGGGTTTTGCGGGCTACACCGCCCAAAGAACCTGCCGATGGCGAAGGACGTATAAAAGCATTGGCATCTACCGCTAATTCTTCCATACGTGTTTTATCGCCCAAAATACTTCCTTTTGAACGCTCACTACTGGGGTCAATTGCCAAAACAGCTAATTTATGACCTGTGTTGCATAAATATTTTCCCAATGCTTCAATAAACGTGCTTTTCCCAACACCAGGAACACCTGTAATTCCTATTCTTATTGATTTTCCCGCATAAGGCAAACATTTTGCTATAATTTGCTGAGCTAATTGCTGATGTTCATGCAAAGAACTTTCAATCAATGTAATGGCTTTGCTTAAAATAGTTCTATTGCCTTTTATAATTCCATCAACATACTCATTTACTGTAAAAAAAGGTTGTTTCTTTCCTTTTAATTCGTTAATTAGCTGAGGATTTACAGAAGAAGGCTGTTCAATACCTTCCTGAACTTTAAGTGCCGATTGAAATTTCTTTTTTTCGCTCATCTTTTTTAATTGTATAAAATAAATCTATCCTGAAAAGCTCAGCAAATATAAATTAAATGAATAAAACTTGTAACATCAATTTGTTTTTTTATCGCAAATTCAGTTGACATTTATTTATTTTGCGAACCTATGTAGGATAAGACAACTTCTTTTAAGTCCTCTCCTTTGGAGAGAGCCTGTTCCGATTTATCGGAAATTTAGGAGAGGCTTATTATTTATTTTTTAAAGCCAAAGCTTTTTGTTGCAAGTCTGCATCTTCAGCAGTTACAGCTATCATTTCAATTCCATGAGGAGTTGGCTTTGTATTTTCGTTTACATGTACAAAAGTAACAAATCCTTCTACTATTATATCATTGGGTTCGTCAATAGTACTAACGCTTATGTACGAAACGATACTGGTTTTTCCGCAATAAACAATTTTACTGCTATAGCAAACAGTTTTTCCTAATTTTACACTTTTCGAAAAGTGCATCCCATGAATTTTTAAGCAAATCACATTTTTAGGATTAATAATGCTTGAAGCTGCAATAAAACCAGATTCTACAAACCATTCGGCACTTCTGCCTGCAAATAAAGTTCCATGATGGTTTAAATCTTCACTTTTGATTAAACGATACGTTGTAAATGCTTGAATTTCTTTTTTCTGTGTCATTTTTTTTGCAAAATTAAATTATTTTAAAGTACCAATATTTTTTAAGTTTTAGTAATAGTTTCATTTCGAGCGAAGTTGTCCTTGTTAAAAATTAGATAGCTCTCTATAAAGCATTTGCGTAGGCAAACCCATTACATTAAAATATGAACCTTCGATGCGTTCTATGCCCACATAGCCAATCCATTCCTGAACACCATAAGCACCTGCTTTGTCGAAAGGTTTATAATTTGTGATGTAATAATTAAGTTCTTCATCGCTTAAATGTCTGAAATACACATTACTTTCGGCAAAAAAAGATTTTTGTTTTGTAGCCGATTTCAAGCAAACGCCTGTTAATACTTGATGCTTTCTGCCCGAAATTTTTCGTAAAATATTGAAAGCATCATCTGCATCTTTTGGCTTTCCAAGTATTTGATTATCAACAGCAACTATCGTATCGGCAGCTATAATCAACGTATTTTCTTTTAATTCGTTTGCAATAGCATTTGCCTTAATTTCAGCTAAATAAACAGGAATTTCGATAATTGGCATTTCTTGTGGATATACTTCATCAACATCGGTAACAATTACGCTGAAATTGAAACCCATGCCTTTCAGTAGTTGCTGACGACGAGGCGATTGCGAGGCAAGAATTATTTCGTAATGATCAAATTTCATCATGACTGCAAGTTATAATAAATGGCAAACATTGTTAAAATTCCTATTACCATAATAATTTTTGAAAGATTGCTCACAAAATGAAAATCTGCTTTTTCTTTGGCAGTCAATATTTTAACACCTAAATATGCAAATGGAACTTGAACCGCAATCATTAATATTCCTGCAAAATAACCTAAGTTTAAAAATTTAAGCTTTATTTGAAAGAAAGCGATTAATAAAACAGCAAAAAATGATAATATAGCAGCAACTTTTTTTGTTTTATCAACGCCAATAACCACAGGTAATGTAGTACATCCCCATTTTGAATCGCCTTCTAAATCTTCGATGTCTTTAATAAATTCGCGAATAAGTGTAATTATAAAGGCAAACAACGAGTATGCCAATACAAAATAAGTTATTGTCCAGTAAGCCTGTAATCCTTCGGTAAAAACAATTCCGTTTTTTCTGATGGCAAAAAATTCAAATAACCAAACAATAATTAACAAGAATGCTGCTAAAATGGCAACCACAAAATTTCCCCACAAAAACAAACGTTTGTATTTTAGTGAATAAAAGTAAAATATTGCAATACATACCATAAATGAAAGCCCAAGACTCAACGAACCAACCTTAACCCCTAAGTAAATACCTGTTATTGAAGCAATTCCATTTATTATATAGTAAAATAAGTTTGCTTTCTTTTCAGTTATTGAGTTATCAATAATCACTTTATCGGGTTTATTAATTGCATCTATCTGTGTATCAAAAATATCATTGATAATATAACCTCCGGCAGCAAGCAAAACAATAGAGAAAACAAGCAAAAAGAAATCTAAATTGCTCATTTGCAACGATATATTTTGTAGTTTATAAAATGGCTCAATTAAAAAGTAGCGAGTAAAATATTGTATATGTACAATAATGATAAGGTTTTGCCAACGAATAAGTTTAAGGAAATTCATAATTTAAAAATATTTTTAAGTGGCAAAATTACAAATTTATCAATCATTTATGCTAAAGAAATATTAGATTTGCAGTTTAATATAAAAAGAAGAACAAGGTTGAAATATAGGAAATTCTTCCGACTTCTGACTTCGAGCTTCAAACTATTTTTATGAACTTCCTTGCACATGTTTATTTATCGGGCAATAACGAGCAATTGATACTCGGTAATTTAATTGCCGATGCCGTAAAAGGTAAGCAAATAGACAATTTTAGCCATGATATTGTTAAAGGAATTAAACTTCATCGTTTAATTGATTCATATACAGATAATCATATAGTTTTCAAAAAAAGTACAAATCGGCTTGAACCTATTTATAAAAAATATGCGAGTGTGATTGCCGATATTTTTTACGACCATTTTTTAGCCAAAAATTTTCATAAATATTCTCGCATTTCTTTATCGCAAACAGCTCATACTGCGTATAATATATTGATAAGAAATTACGATATTCTTCCTCCGAAAAGCAAAAGGATGTTGCCTTATATGACTACTCAAAATTGGTTGGAAGGATATGCTAATTTAACTGATTTGCAGAGAGTTTTTAATGGAATGTCGCGTAGAGCAAGTTTTATTTCGGGCATGGAAAATGCCATTTTTGATTTAAAAAAAGATTATGCAGCTTATGAAACCGAATTTCAACTGTTTTTCCCTGATATTATCAATTATACTAATAAAGTGTTAGCTTCAGGAATTTTATAACAAAAGAATTATACCGATACGGTAGCTGTAATAGTCTAATAAATTGGACAATAACAACTACTCTATCGGCATTATACCAAATTCTAACAAACTAATTTTTAATAAGTAAGGTATTAAAGCGATTTTAAACAGCTGTTAATATTTGATTCCGTATAGTTCAATGTATCTTTCCGAAACTTGATGTATCAAATCTTCGGTCATTTCAGGTACTTTTTCGCCATCTCTACCCTGAAAACCATTTTCCATTAACCATTCTCGCACAAATTCTTTGGAAAGTTGCTTTTGTTTCTCTCCTTTAACTTGGCGTTCGGCATAACCATCGACGTAAAAGTATCTGGAAGAGTCGGGTGTATGAATTT
>CAYTJB010000110.1:0-7246 GCA_964437995.1 uncultured Bacteroides sp.
AATACAGTATTTGATTATACTTGCAGTATTAATATTGCTTCAAATTGGAACAAAGCAAAATTATTTGTTACTGCAGTTATTTGGAAGAGAAATCCTGATAATACAGCACCTTGTCAGTATTTATTTATAAATGGTTGGGATACTCAGGTTTATAATTAATTTGATATATAATAACTCTTTTTATGATTTCAGAAACTAAAATACCAAGCTTTTAATAAGAAGTTTACTATTGTCTGACAAACCGCCGATAAATCCCATTTTCAACAAGTATTTATCTTTTTTTTTTGAGATTTTGAAAAATTTTACTATAATATCGTTCCTAACGAAACTATTTTTAGCAACGTAGTTTTAAAACTTTGGTAACGAAATGCATAAAAAAAATCTCAATAAAGTACCATAGAGCTCATCCCGCTTTTATGCGAGACACAAAACAAAAACTTTTAAAATTATTCTGTTAGTAGTGAAAATTTCCTAATATTCTCAGCTTAAAAGTAGCTTAGTTGGTTTATTATTGTCGTCTATAGCTGCAAAAGTAAACTTTCCTTCTATTACTTTTTCCCTTCCTTCGGCAAACATGTGTTCAAGATATATTTCAACTTTTACATCCATTTTAACCAAACCAACAGTTATAACCTTTCCAATTATTTCAACAATAGTACCATAAGGAACTGCATGCGTGAAATTTATTTTGTCAGAAGAAACAGTTACTACTTTTTTGTCGGGTAAACCTTGTTGCTGTAATATAAGCTACTTAGTCCATCCACTGCATAGCTATACCACCAAATAATGTATCATGTGCATTTAATGTATTTGGAAATACAACTTTAAATTGTCTTGTTTCTGAATTTCATTATCCTGTCATCCATAAAATTATTTTTCTGCAAATATAAAAATAAATTTGCTATTTGAACAATAGTTCATTATCTTTGCAACGAACTATTGTTTAATATAAATATGTCTCCAAGAATAAAAGTACTAAGAAAAGTTTCAAATCTTCCAGTAATTAAAGGGTTTAAGCCTTATGGCATAGAATCTGGAAAACAAAATCTGGAATTTGTTAACCTATTATATGAAGAATACGAAGCCTTGCGTTTAAGCGACTATGACATACTTAATCATCATCAGGCATCTGTTATGATGGGTGTTTCTAGACCTACCTTTACAAGAATATATGCTTCTGCTCTTCAAAAAATTGCAAAAGCATTTGTTGAAGGCAGGCAAATTTCTATAGAAGGAGGTAAAGTTTATTTCGACAGCAACTGGTATCATTGTAAAAAATGTGGATGTTACTTTAATAATCCTGAGAAAGAAAAACCTGTTGAAAATTGTCCGCTATGTGGAAGCCAACTGGTTGATAAGTTTGATTATTACAATACCTATGAAGATATTACGGATAAACATTCTGAAGATTTATACACATGTCCAAACTGTGGATTTGAGCAAAAACATCAATACGGGCAGCCATGTAGCAAACAAATTTGTCATCAATGTCAAAGTTTAATGAAAAGAAAAGGAAGTCCCAATTGCAGAAAATTTAAAAACCAATAATATGAAAGTTGCTATCACTTCTACAGGAAATAACTTAGAATCAACAATTGACCAACGATTTGGTCGCTGTGCTTACTTTGTGGTTTACGACACAGAGAATAAAGCAATGGAATTTATTCCTAATCCGAACAAAGATGCAGAAGAAGGTGCAGGTCCTGCATCAGTGCAATTAGTTGCGTCTCGTAATGTAAATAAAATAGTATCAGGTGAATTTGGAATGAAAATAAAACCGCTGTTAGACAGCTTAAAAATTCAAATGATTGTTTTAAAAGAACCTGAAAAAAAAATTAAAGAAATCATTGAAATGTTGAATCATAAAAATTAGGGATGTATTAATATGAAAATAGCAGTACCAACAATAGGTGGCATCCTTGATGAATATTTCAACAAATGTGAAGTTTTTACAATTTTTACAGTTGATGATTCAAATAACATTATTGATTCAGAATTACTGTGTACGCCTGAAGGGTGTGATTGTAAAAACAATATTCCGTTAATTATGCAACAGAAAGGAGTTACTGTTATGCTTGCTTATAAATTGCCCGAGCATGCTGATGGAACTTGTTCACAACACGGAATTACGCTATATTTGGGTTATTCAGGCAATGTAAAAGATGTTGTTGAATCATATATAAAACAATATAAAAATGCCAAAACTTGATGGTACAGGTCCCGAAGGAGATGGCTCTCGTTCAGGACGCAAATTAGGAAATTGCAGTAAAGCTACAGATGATGAGAAATTACAAAAACTCGGTAAAGGAATGGGTAAAAAACGCAATTCCGGTGGTGGTAAAGGAAAAGGTAAACGCTTAAAAAGCGGAAAACAATAGTATTAACAATTTAAAATTTAAAAAAAATGGAAAATGAAATCATTGCCATGCCTCGTATAGGCGAAAAGGCACCAGAATTTAAAGCAGTAACAACTCAAGGAGAAATTAATTTTCCTACTGACTACAAAGATAGTTGGGTAATTCTTTTCAGTCATCCTGCTGATTTTACACCTGTTTGCACATCAGAGTTTATGACATTTGCCTCATTAGAAAAGAAATTTAATGACGCTAATTGCAAATTGGTTGGTTTGTCAGTTGACGGTTTATATAGTCACATAGCTTGGCTCAGAACAATAAAGGAAAAAATCGAATACAAAGGAATAAAAGATGTTGAAGTTAAATTTCCTTTGATTGAAGATATTACTATGGAAGTTGCTAAAAAATATGGCATGATGATGCCTGGAGAAAGCAACACTAAAGCGGTAAGAGCGGTATTTTTTATTGACCCAAAAGGAATTATTCGTGCAATTATTTATTATCCATTGAGTTTGGGCCGCAATTTTGATGAATTGTATCGTGCACTAATCGCCATGCAAACAGCCGATGCATTTTCTGTGGCAACACCAGCAGATTGGAGACCGGGAGATGAAGTTATTGTTCCCACAGCTGGTTCGTGCGGTGTAGCTAAAGAACGTATGGAAGATAAAAATGTTAAATGCTATGACTGGTTCTTCTGTACCAAATCAATCAGCAAAGAAGAAGTTGAAAAAACAATTTTCAAGAAGTAAAATTACATAATAATCAAATATTGTCATAAAAATTTTAAAAGGAGGTAATTATGCCAGGATTTAATCAAACAGGCCCTATGGGACAAGGTTCTATGACAGGGCGCAGAATGGGAAGATGTGCCAATTTTGGTACAAATTTTAAAAATCAAACTATTGAAACAAGAGAAAACAGCAACGAAAATCTGCCTGAAAACTCTCAGGGGCGAGGATTTGGTTTTGGAAGAGGTTCAGGAAGAGGTGGAAGTGGTTTCGGAATGGGACGACAAAACTGTTTTAGAGGCGGCAATTAATAAATAAAATTATGAGTGAAATACGGAATTTATTAAAAACGTCCGGATATTCGGACAGAGCTATAGAATATTATGAAAATCATGTCAATGTAGGGAGCATCGAAAATCCAGATGCGCACGCAATATTTACAGGACCCTGCGGTAATACAATAGAAATATTTCTGAAAATCACATCGGATATTATAACTGATGCAAAATTTCAAGCTATAGGATGTGCAGGCTCTTTACATCAGGTTCTGCTCTTACTAAGATGATAACTGGTAAAAGTATGAAAGATTGTGAAAAGTTGGACGAGAACGATGTACTAAACCATCTGGGCAAGATTCCGGAGCAGAAAGTCCATTGTGCACGATTAACGGTTTTGACTTTAAAAAAAGCAATTGAACAATTTTAAAAATAGAAGTAAAATGAAAAAAATCATTGCAATTCCGTTAGAAAACGGAGTATTATGTGCTCATTTTGGGCATTGTCAAACATTTGCTATTGTAAATGTTGAAAATAATTTGATAACAGAGGTAAAAGAAGTAACCCCACCGGAGCATGTACCCGGACTATATCCGAAATGGGTAGCTGAGTTTGGCGTAACCGATGTTATTGCAGGGGGTATGGGAGAACATGCCATTATGCTGTTCAACCAGCAAAAAATTAATGCTTTTGTTGGTGCGCCAATAAAAGCAGCCAAAGAACTTGTTACCGATTTTTTAACTGACAAGTTAAATCTTAGTGCCAATTATTGCAATCATGATGAGCATTCTGAACATGGAAATTGCGAACACTAATTTGCATGTTACAGTTGACGAACGTTGTAAAAGTTGTTTTTTAAATACGTATCAACGCTTGTTTGAAAAGTTTAATGTTGGTATAGCTCAACGTCAAATGTTTATTTCTTTTTATCGGGAGACAATAATTAAGCACAAAAATCTTTCAAGTCCTGAAATTCAAAGGAAATTGAATAACGAATTTTGTCGAATTATAAACGTTATTGACCCTTTTAAAGAAGAAAAGGCAAATAATAATCATATTGCACTGGAGCTTTATAAAGAATGGAAACCAAAGGTGCTTTCATCTGTCAATCCCTTTGATTTGGCACTTCGGTTTTCCATTGCCGGAAATATTATGGATTACGGTGCAAATAATAGTTTTGATGTGCATGAAACCATAAATAAAGTTTTAAAAACTTCGTTTGCTATTGACCATTCAGAACTTCTCAAGAACAAGATTAAAAAAGCAAAACGAATTTTATATTTAGGAGACAATGCCGGAGAAATAGTTTTTGACAGGCTTTTTATTGAAACAATAATGCATAATGAAGTTTTCTATGCTGTTAAAGGTGCTTCTGTTTTGAATGATGTTACAATGACAGATGCAAAAGAGGTTGGAATAGAGTTGGTGGCTGATGTCATTTCAAACGGATTTGATGCACCTTCAACAGTTTTAAATAGATGCAGTAAAGAATTTCTTGAAATTTATAATTCGGCCGACCTTATTATTTCAAAAGGACAAGGGAACTTTGAGGGCTTAATGCGACAAAAAGATTCAAGAATATTTTTTCTACTTATGGCAAAGTGTGATGTGATTGCAGAAATTTTAAATGTTGAAAAGGGTAGTTTTGTTGTTTATAATCAAAAATAGTGAACTATGGATTTTATAATTATCATAACAGCACTCTTTTTAGCCAGCTTGGGTTGTTTGGCTATTACCAGTTTAATGCTTTTATTAAAAGATAAAGATTTAAACTGGGTTTCAACCTATTTTCTATACGTGGCAAGTGGAATACTACTTGGTGCTGCTTTTTTGGGTATGATTCCCAAAGCACTCACAATTGCCGAACCCTCTAAAATTACAGCTTTTATTCTGGTGGGAATTTTATTTCTTTTTATACTAGAGAAAATTGTTTTATGGCGTAATTGTGGAAATACAGATTGCGACCGGCATTCCAACGCATCATCATCAGTAGCACTCATTGGCGATGCCTTTCATCATATTATTGATGGAATTGTTATTACCTCGTCATTTCTGGTTTCTACCGAAGTAGGTTTAATGGTGACTGTTTCGATAGCTTTTCACGAAATCCCAAAATCATTGGGCGATTTAAGCATTTTAATAAAAAATGGATTATCTCGCCAAAGAGCTTTCTGGTATAAAGTTTTATCGGTAAGTACTGCTTTGATTTTTGGGGTAATAGCCTATTTCTTATCCAACTCCATTAAAATCATTATTCCTTATGTACTTTCATTTTCGGCTGCCAGCTTTCTATACTTGTCTATGTCTCAGCTAATTCCCGAGATGCACCGCAAAACTTCGCTGAAAAATTCTATCAGTCAAGTTTTGCTTATTTTTCTGGGTATAGCAATTATTTACATTAGTTTACATTTAAAATAAACTATTATGGGGGAAATTAAAATCGGAATTATTATTTGTGACCGCTACCATACTTGTTCCGGCGGTAAATGTTTTAGAGCCATACAAAACCGTGAAGGGGCTTTTGAAATGTATAAAGATAAAGAGATAGAACTTGCCGCATATACAACTTGTGGCGGATGTCCCGGCGGAAACATAGAATATGCTCCCGAAGAGATGAAAAAAAACGGGGTAACGCATATTCATTTTGCAACCGGATTTTTGGTCGGTTATCCTCCTTGTCCTTACATGGAACACTTTGAAAAATTTATTACTGAAAAATATGGAATGAAGGTCATTTTTGGGACACATCCCATTCCTCAAAAATATTTTATTCCACACAGCAAAATGAATACTTGGGACGGAGATTTTTTTAAAAAGAGCATTCAAAATACCTTATGCAACGAAAAAACCAGATTAAATTATGATTAACCCTTTAAATATAAAAATTGCCATTGCCAGTGGAAAAGGAGGTACAGGAAAAACGCTAGTTTCTACTAACCTGTTTTATGTGCTTCAACAACAAAACTATCAAACAACATTGGTTGATTGCGATGCAGAAGAACCAAATGACATGGTGTTTTTTAGCGGGAATATTTTAAAATCCGTTGAAGTAAACCAAAAAGTTCCTGTCATAGATGAAAGTAAATGTACATTTTGCGGAAAATGCCACGAATATTGCAATTACAATGCAATTTTCATTTTACCACCTGCTAAAATCATTAAAGTAATAGAAGACCTTTGTCATGGATGCGGAGCTTGTTCAGTCGCCTGTAAATATGATGCAATAAAAGAAAAAGACGTTTCACTTGGTACTGTAAGTTGTTTTGGTAATACCGAAAAATCTAATATTATCGAAGCAAAAATGAAAGTAGGTGTTTTTTCGCCTGTTTCAGTAATCAAAGAAGCAATCAAAGAAGCAGGGAACAATGGAATTATACTTTTAGATTCCCCTCCGGGTACTTCATGCCCTTTCATTCAAACAGTTGCAGTAGCCGATTATGTTATTTTGGTTACCGAACCTACGCCTTTTGGGTTAAGTGATTTAAAACAATCGGTTGAGACACTAAAAACCATGAATAAAACTTGTGGTGTAATTATCAATCGTGCAGGTCTTGGGGATAATGCTATTTATAATTATTTGAAACAAGAGCATATACCTTTATTGATGGAAATATTGTTTGATAAAACCATTGCTTCGTATTATTCAAAAGGTGAATTATTTGTAAAATTTAAAAAGGAATGGGAATTTCATTTTATTTCAATGTTCACCAAAATTTTTAAACCGATAGGACAACCATTAAATGCTGTATTATGAAAATAGGAATTATTTTAGAAATAAAAGAATATGAAAAGGCATGGAATGCTTTTCGATTTGCCGTAACTGCAAGAAAACAAGGTCACGAAGTTAAGTTATTTTTAATGGGAGAAGCTGTTGAATGCATGGGAT
>CAYTJB010000110.1:7256-9651 GCA_964437995.1 uncultured Bacteroides sp.
GAAATTTAATGTGGACGAGCAGATTAATAACTTTATCTCTGCTGGTGGAGAAATACTTGCATGTGGTACATGTTTAAAATCTCGAAATATAGACAGTTCAGAATCTTGTCCGATTTCTACAATGATTGACTGCGTTAACCTTGTTGTTTGGGCTGATAAAGTTTTAACTTTTTAAAATATTACTATGCAGATAGCAGTAATTAGCGGTAAAGGAGGAACAGGTAAAAGTAGCATAAGTGCTGCTTTTGCAACATTATCCGAAAAAGTTGTTTTGACCGATTGCGATGTGGATGCCGCAAATTTGTATATTCTTTTTAACCCAATACACGAAGAAGAACAAGTATATATAGGCGGACAAAAAGCAGAAATAAACTATTTGTTATGCACGAATTGCAGTTTGTGCATTGATTATTGTCGCTTTGGTGCTATTTCATTTTTGAATGATAAAGTAATTATTTCAGAAACCTCATGCGATGGCTGTAAGCTATGCGCTCGCATCTGTCCTACTGAGGCAATTACAATGATAAACAGTGATAAAAGCCGTATGTATTCAGGTACATTTCGCAATGGGAAAATGGTTTATGGTCGACTTGCCCCGGGTGAGGAAAATTCAGGAAAACTTGTAAATATTGTTCGTGATAAAGCTAAAATAATAGCCAAGTCAGAAAATATTGAAACTATTATTATTGATGGTCCTCCGGGTATTGGTTGTCCCGTAATTTCAACAATAACAGGCGTTGACCATGTAGTTATTGTAACCGAACCAACTATTTCGGGAATGCATGATTTAAAAAGGACAATTGAAATAACCTCAAAATTCAATCTTAAAACTTGGGTAATTATAAATAAATATGACTTGAATGATGAAATGACTAGCCAAATTGAGGAGTATTGTAATAGTTTAAATATTAAAGTTGCCGGTAAATTCCCTTTCGATCCCTTAGTAGTTGAAGCAATGGTTAATTGTAAGAGCATTATAGAATATTCTTCTGAATCGGATTTTTCAACAGGAATTAGGACTGCTTATAAAATGCTTATAAATGAACAATAGCAAAGGATACATACATCTATATACGGGTAACGGGAAAGGAAAAACAACTGCAGCATTAGGGTTATCAATAAGAGCTGTAGGATATGGAAAAAGTGTTTTTATTGCCCAGTTTGTAAAAGGGATGAATTATTCCGAAATAGATGCAATAAAAATCATACCTAAAATTGAACTCAAACAATATGGTTTAGATTGTTTTATTAAGAATAAACCAACACAAAAAGATATAGAGGCAGCACAAATAGGTTGGAAAGAAACCTCAAATATTATCAAACAAAATAGCTATGATATAGTTGTTTTAGATGAAATATGTATTGCTCTTTATTATCATTTAATTGAATTATCTGAAGTTTTAACCGTTTTACAACAAAAACCGAATGCCATGGAGATAATTTTAACTGGTAGGTATGCACCTGATGAACTTATTGAGTTTGCAGATTTAGTTACTGAAATGAAAGAAATCAAACATTACTTCAAACAAGGAATTGAAGCAAGAAAAGGAATTGAATTTTAACAACTTGAAACCTGTCCTGTTAGGAACTATAACTTGAAAATTAAACAATTAAAATAACACATATAATAAAGTGAATAAAAAATATGATTTAGTTTTAATTGGCGGAGATCCTGCCGGTATGGCTGCTGAACAAATAGTAAATCAATTAGATAATTAAATTTTATGAAAATTGTAAAATTCATTTTAATTTTTATCATTTTTACATCAATAAAAAAATTATTCAGAAATTAAGGTTTGTCAATAAAATCAATTTTAATTGGTTTATGTTTATCATCAATTACAACAAATGTAAAAATTGCATTTATAGCTTTAAATCGAACTTCAGAAAACATTTCTTCAACAAAAACTTCTACTTGTATGTCAATTTTTATTCCTCTTATATTAACAATCTTACCAATTATTTCAGCAATTGTACCATAAGGAACTGCATGTTTGAAATTAATTTTGTCAGAGGAAACGGTTACCACTTTCTGTCGGGTAAATCTTGTAGCTGTAATATAAGCCACTTCATCCATCCATTGCATGGCAATGCCACCAAAAAGCGTGTTGTTTGCATTTAAAACATTAGGAATTATTACTTTAAATTGGCGTGTTTCGGATTTAGCAATCCTTTCTTCAATTTCCATATTAGTTTTTTGCAAATTTATCAAAAAATATTTGTATTATGAACGTAGGTTTACTATTTTTGCAAAAATATTTTACATGCCACGCCCATTTAAAAGTCGTAAAATTTGTAATCCACCTAAAATGAATGGTTTTAAACCGTTTGGAATGCACTTATGCGAAGCGGAAAGTGTAAATCTACAATTTGATGAATACGAAAGCATTAAATT
>CAYTJB010000111.1:0-9632 GCA_964437995.1 uncultured Bacteroides sp.
TTTTTTTCTTTTACTTTTGTCTTGATACAAAAGTAACAAAAAATCAAGACTGCAACACAGTTTATAAAGTTTGAAAGTTAAAAGGTTATAAAGTTTTTCTACTCGTACTTTTCGCTTGCCACTTTTCGCTTCTTTTCTTGTTTTATAGCGTAAATTATTTGAGGTCAATCCCTGCTTTGTATTAAAAAACAGTAATTTAATAACTTATTAAAAAAATTATTTTGAGAATGTTATTATCTAATTTTATTATTTTTGCGTATGCAGTTAAATAAGTCCTTTTTCGATAAGATTTACAATGGTTTCAATGGGTTTATCTTCGCCTTCGGGGTCGTAAGTAGATTTTAAATTATATCCAAACAATCGGGCAAATGTTTGATAAAAAAAGGCTACAAATTTCCCTCTGAGTTCTTGCACCAAAACATAAGAAGTACTGCCTGTTTCGCGATACAAAAGCTTGATTAATATTTTTCCTTGCGAGAAAGTTAAATTTTTAAGTTCGCCACCAAATTGGTCTTTTATTTCCTGTTCTGCTTTTTTCATGATTTTTCGCCGTTCTCCATCATTAGAAGCTTTGGCAAGTATATCGTTGTATTCGCGAAGTTTCATGCCTGCTATTTTAGCATAAGGATATACTTTTTTTACGTTTACAACTAATTTGTCGAATTTTCTTTTTTCTCTTTCGCTTAAAAATATTCTGGGGGCAGTAATTTTAACTGTAGCAAGATCAAAATTGGGTATAGTATCTCCATCAATAATTGTTGCTTCGGTTACAATCCGTTTATGATCAACTACTTCCTGCCCTTTTGCGTAACCAAAAACAACTAACGAAAAGTATAATAAAAGTTTAAGCTTCTTCATACATCTATTATTGCATCAAAATTACATAGATTATAGATATAAACGAAGAAAAAATTAGATTGTTTTCATCTGTTTATATTTTGTTTGTTTATTGATATTCAGTTATTTATTTTTTTGCAAAACACTAAGAAAGTTAAAGTTTCTTGTTCATGCTTAAATTTAGAACGCGGATAACGCGGGTATCCCGAAACTTCGGGACGGATTAACACAGATTTTAAATCCCTGCCTACCGGACAGGCAGGCGTTTTATCCGTGTTTTCCTTTAGGAATCCGCGTCATCAGCGTTCTATTTTTAACTTTCATTTTATATTATACTTTTTTCAATGGTTTATGTTTTCGCATTATAATCATTCCCTTGTGTGTCAAAATTTATTTGTCATGGATGTTTCATACTTGAACGTAGTGCCTAATTAAAGTTTATACCTCAATTACTAAGCTATCGTAAGCCAATTCGATGAAATCGGGGAGTTTTTTGTTTACATCTTCGTGTTTGCCAATAAAATGGCTAACGTGTGTAAGGTAAGCGTGTTCTGGTTTTAATTCTTCAAGTACTGCAACTGCTTCGGCTACAGAAAAATGCGAAACGTGTTTTGAATTACGCAGTGCATTTAGTACAATTACTTTCGAGCCTTTTATTTTTTCTTTTTCTTCTTCCGAAATAAAACTTGCATCGGTTATATAGGTAAAATCGCCAATACGGAAGCCTAAAATTGGCAATTTGTCGTGCAAAACTTCTATAGGAATAATTTCAACGCCATGTACTGTAAATGGTTTGTTTTCAATATTATGAATAGTAAGTTGTGGCGCTCCGAAATAACGTGCCGATTCAGAAAAAATATAAGGAAATTCAATTTTAACAGCTTCCATTACTCTTTCACAACCGTAAATATCTATTTTCTTGTTTAATACATAATTAAAAGCTCTTACATCGTCTAAGCCGGCAATATGGTCGCGGTGTTCGTGTGTAAATATAACTGCATCAAGATTTTGTACGTTTTCTCGTATCATCTGAATACGAAAATCTGGACCACAGTCTATAACAATAGCAACTTCGCCAATCTGTATAAGTACAGAAGCCCTGAATCGTTTGTCTTTTTTATCAGTTGAGGTGCAAACATCGCAATCACAAGCAATTACAGGAACTCCAATTGAGGTTGCCGTTCCGAGAAATGTTACTTTTATTTTTTCAGTCATGTTTGAGTTATTGGGTCATTGTATTGTAATTTGTATTTTTTTTAATTTTTAACTTTAAGTATTCCAAGTACTTTAGGCACTCTAAGTACTTAAAATATCAAATCATCAATAATAGCTTTGTCTTTAGTAAGTTGAGTTTTCATATCTTCAACATTATTAAAATTAGCTAAATCTCTAATTCGTTTATGAAAATATACCGTAGCTGTTTTGCCAATTAAATTGTTATCGTAATCAAACAAGTGAATATCAATGCAAGTATTTGGGTGATGCGGCTGATAAATAGTTTTGGCATTGCGAATATTGAGCATACCTCTGAAATAGCTTTCATTTGTAGTTAAGCTAACAGCATACACACCTTCGGGTGGAACTAATTTAATATCTTCATCAATAAAAACGCTCATGGTGGGTAAACCAATTTTTTTGCAAACTTCGCTTCCTTGAGTAAGTTCTCCAATAATAATATATTGATGGTCAAGATAAGCATTGGCTCTCTGTACATCGCCTTCGTGCAATGCTTTACGAATTTTAGTAGAGCTAACAGATTCGTTTTGAATATCTTGTTCCGGAATTTCTTCTACTTCAAAACCATCTTTTTCGGCTAAATCGTGCAAAAAATTATAGTTCCCTTCTTTGTTGTGCCCGAAAAAGTGATTGAATCCTACAATGATTTTTTTTGCACGAATACGGTCGAGCAAAATATCGTTAACAAATTGTAATGATGTTGTTTGTGCAAATTCTTTTGTAAAATTGATGATTACCAGATTATCCAAGCCTGCTTTACGCAATAGCTCAATTTTTTCGCGTTGCGAATTGATGAGCAATAAATCTTTTCCTTCGCTATCGGGGTATAGCACACGGCGAGGATGTGGATGGAATGTTATTAAAACAGATTCGCCACCGCTCATTCTGGCTAATTTTCGTAAGCGATTGATAATTACTTTGTGTCCAACATGCACGCCGTCAAACGAACCAGTGGTAACTACTGCATTTTTAATGTCTTTAATTTCGTCTAAATTTCTAAATATTTTCATTTAAGTATTATTTAGTGATATGAAACAAATATACTTTTTGTTTTTGTGGAACGTCTCCTTTTGTCATCCCGAAACTTCGGGATCTCATTAATAATGAATATTTTATTTGTTGAGACTCCTCGCTATTGCTCGGAATGACAAAAAACCCACATCGCAAAATAATTTAAAAGCTATGATTTTCATGATTTCTTCGTGTTTGCAACTTTTTAAATAACTTATAACCAATAACTTAATAACTCTTATCTCAAACTTCGTTCTTTTTCACAAAATAGGCTACTTTTTCTAAAGAAGTAATCATATCATATTCTTCTAAGAAAACATGTGGCGATACATTTACCGGAGAAGGCGTAAAATTTAGAATACCTTTAATTCCTGAAATAACAAGGTTTTCGGCAACTTTAGCAGCTTCCGAAGCAGGAACTGTAATAACTCCAATAGATATGTTTTCTTTTTTTATAATTTCAGCCATTTGATCGTAGTGATAGCAATGAACACCTGCATATACTCTATCAACTTTTTCAGCATTGGTGTCAAAAGCAGCTACTATTAATAATTTATTACGTTTGCCTTTGAAATAGCTAATAATGGCTCTTCCAAGATTTCCAACGCCTATTACTGCTACTTTTTGTCCGAATTGGCTATCAATAATTTCTCCAATTAGGTTGATAAGTTCTTGCACATCGTAACCTTTGCGTAAAGTTCCTGTATAGCCTATTAGCATAATATCCCGACGAACTTGTACTGATGTAATATGCAACATGCTTGCTATTTCGTGCGAAAATATATGTGTTTTTCCGTTGGCAATACAAGTTAATAGATTACGTCTGTATTGACTTAATCTTTCAACCGTTTTATTAGGTAATTTTTTGTTTTCTTTCATTAGTTGGTAAATTAATTTACTATAAATTTTTTGGCAAAGTTACCGTAAAAGTTGTTCCTTTATCGGGTGAGCTTGTAACTGTTATATCGCCATCATAAGTGTCAACTATCTTTTTAACAATGGATAAGCCTAAACCACTTCCCGAAATGTCTTTTGTTTTTTGGTTTTTTATTCTCACAAAATCATTAAATAATTTCGACATATCTTCTTCCGACATACCAATTCCGTTATCGCTGATAGTAAAAACCACAAAATCGTCTTTTGATTTAATTGCGCAATCAACTCTTCCTCCTGCTTTGTTGTATTTTATAGCATTAGAAATCAAATTATTAAATACAATTTCCATTTCTCTTGCATCGGCTTTTATTTTAATTTCGTTATGCGAATTCAAATAAACATTCACATCATTTTGAATGGCAAAAGGCCTCATTGCATCAACAGATACTTGTACTATTTCCATTAAATTCACTTCTTTGATGTCGCGAGTAACTGTTCCCGATTCAATTTTAGTTAAATCGAGCAAATCCATAATGAGCGAACGCATTCCTTTTACTCTTGCAAGTGAACGTTCTACAATTGCTTGGTAATCATCAATATTTTCGCCAAAATGTTTTTCTTCCATCATTTTCAAGTATCCTTCAATGGCATTCAAAGGTGCTTTTAGTTCATGAGATAAAACTGAAAGGAATTGAAAACGAACTTGTTTACCAACGGTATTTAACTTTTTGGTCATTCTACGGAAGTAAACCTGCTTGGTAATAGTTTCCATAGACGAACGTAGCTCTTGAGGTGTAAACGGCTTGGGAATAAAATCGAATGCTCCATTTTTAGTAGCTTTTACAGCTATTTCCAATGAGGCATAAGATGTAATCATTACTACTACAATGTCTAAATGATTTTTGCTTACGTATTCCAACACTTCTATGCCCTGCATGCCCGGTAATTTATTGTCGAGCAACATAATATCGGGTAAATTGTTGTTGATAATTTCAATAGCATCTTCACCAGTAGGAGCTTCAATGATTTCAAATTTGCAAGCTTCTTCCATAAAAGGATAGGAAACACTAAAATCTCTTAAAACTCTTGATACACCTGAACGAATGCCAGGTTCGTCGTCAACAACTAATAATTTGATGATTTCCATCTTTATATTTTTAAAAGTTTATTGATTTCTCTGTGTAGTTGGTCGGCTCTAATGCCTTTATCCATATACAAATCGGCTTTTATCCATTTACGCTCTTCTTCTGAATGTACAGCAAAGCTCATACCTGTTTCGGCAGTAACTGCTGTTGCAATAATAATAGGAACATCAGGATATTTGCGTTTCATTTTATAGCTTAAAATAAAACCACTATCTTCATTTTCCATCATTAGGTCGAAAATTGCCAAATCGGGTTTAAAACTTTCTAAAACCTGCTCGGCTTCGTATTGCCCATCGGCTGTAATTACTTCAAATCCAAGTTTCTCAACTTTTGTTTTTAGCTGGAATAAGTAATCCATATCATCGTCAACTATTAAAACTTTTTTCATGGGATATATTATTTAAAATGTAGGTAATCAATAAACTAATAACTATTAACTTTTTTACTAATAACTAAATTATTATTCTGTTTTGTATCTCGGTAATGTTATTTTAAAGCATGTTCCTGTTTGTCCTTTTTCTGGTAAATTATTTGATGTAACATCTACTTTTCCTTTGTGCATTTTTATAATTCCGTATATAATTGGCAAGCCTAAACCTGTTCCTTTTCCTATTCCTTTGGTAGTAAAAAATGGTGTAAATATTTTCTCCATATTTTCGGCAGCAATACCTGAACCAGTATCGGCAATATTGATAATAATTTCATCGTTATTATCACTTAAATCTATGTTTAAATTACCTCCGGAAGGCATGGCTTCAATGGCATTTTTGAATAAATTAGTAACAACCTGTATCAATTGGTCGCCATCGAGCATTGCCATATTATTTTTTAAATGTGTGTTAAGATTAATGTTCACATTATTAGGACAAATAACAGATTGTATGCTTCTCTCGAATAGTTTTTGAACATCTATTTCGGCATAATTTAATTGATTTTTACGTGCAAAATTCAGCAAGCCAGAAACTATTTTTTTGCATCTATCTGTTTGTTCTACAATTAATTCTAAATCTTGTCTATTGGGGTCATCGGGTTTACATTCATCTTTTAAAATATTGCTATACATGGTAATAACGCCCAATGGATTATTCAACTCGTGAGCAATACCTGCCGAAAGTTGTCCCATGTGTGCCAGTTTTTCCGACTGTTTCAATGCCAATTGTGCCGAAGCTAACTTTTCGTTGGAAACAGCTAAGTCTTTGATATATTTATGTAGTTTTTCGATGGAATAAGGCAAACACATTTCTTCTTCGGCTAAGCCTTTTATAATGGCAATAGCGTGTTCGGTGCAGGAATCGTAGCCGCAAGCTCCACAATTTAAGTGGTCTTTTTCGCTATACTTGCCCAATTTATGAAGTACTTCGTTAATTTCATCAGATTTTGGGTCGGGAATACGGCGGTCGTTGGGTGCAAAATACTGTGTTAAATCAATATCTTTGTACTCTTCCATATCTTTTTGCCATTGCTCTGTATCAATGGTTTTTAGCTTTTGTTTAACATAGCTGCTAACTGCAAGCCTTCTTCCGTATCTTTTTCCTAAAGGAGAGGTTCCAGGTCCCATAATACAACCTTCGCAGCATAATAATTCAAGATTATTGGAACGAATGGTTCCGTTTTCAAATTCTTTGATAGCTTCTCTAAAATCAACCCTTCCATCGGCAACTATTACATTGCCTTCGTATATATTTTCAGAAACATTGGTAGTTTGAAGCAAACCTCTGCTGATGGCAAAAATAGCACCTTTGCCTGCATGCGGAGGATCAAAATCAGTGGGTTGCACATTGTTTGGCAAAATATTTGATTTTGCAAACATTTCGCGTAATTCTCTAAAAGTTATCACTTCATCTACTTCTGCCGATTCTGCTTTTTTAGCAATGCAAGGTCCAATAAACACAACTTTAGCATCATAACCATATTTTTTATGCAAAACCCTTGTCATAGCTACCATTGGTGATGCAATTGGTGCAAGATATGGCACCAAATCGGGGCTGTAATGCTCAACATAAAGTGTAATTGCAGGACAATCGGACGATATAAAACCTTCGGCACTTGGTGTTGTTAATATATTGGCATATTTTTGGGCTACCAAATCAGCACCAAATGATACTTCCGAAACATGATCGAAGCCTAAGGCTCTAATCATACTCACTAATATTTTGTAATCCTTAATTTCTTCAAATTCAGCAGGAAAGCTGGGTGCAATAATGGCTATTACTTTTTGTTTCGATTGTAATAATTCATATACCTGTTCAGTAGCATTGAGGAATACTTTAGCATCTTGAATGCAAACTTTAACACAGTTGCCACAGCCAATGCAACGTTTGTCAATTACTTCGGCTTGCCCATTTACTATTTTTATAGCTTTAACAGGACATTCACGTACGCAGGTGTAACAAACTTTGCATTTGTCTTTTATTGTAAAAACTAATTGATTCTTATGTGCTGGCATGGATTTAGTTAATGGTTAATTATTAATTGTTAATTGTTAATGAGTTATTAAGTTGTTGGTTATTAGTTTGGTAATTCGTAATTTTTAATTTGTAATTGATTAATTAAAAGATTTTTATAAAAGCTCTGTTTTCAATTCTCATCAGCTTTAAGTAATGCGACCAACTCAATGTAAATTCCGCAGGCACTGTCTGCGGAATTGAAACAATATGAAATTGTCGCTCTTTTTTCACTTATCACTTGCTACTTTTCGCTTTATTCATCATTATCAATTAAATGCTCCTTGCAAGTATGCTTTTGTTCTGTCCATTTTGGGGTTTTCAAAAAACTCTTTAGCCGGACCTTGTTCAATAACTTCGCCCATATACATAAATACAACATAATCAGCTATTCTTCTGGCTTGGCGTAGGATATGGGTTACCATTACAATGGTGTATTGTTGTTTGAGTTCTTCAAATTTTCTTTCGATAGTTTCACTTGAAATGGGGTCGAGAGCAGAAGTAGGTTCATCGGCTAAAATTATCTCAGGATCAACGGCTAAGCCACGTGCAAGGCATAAACGTTGTTGTTGTCCGATTGATAATTTAGAAGCAGGGTCGTGAAGTCTATCGTGAACTTCGTCCCACAAATTTACTTGTTTTAAATAGGCTTCAACTCTTGCATCCAATGCTTTTTTATTTCGTCTTCCACTGATTTTTAATCCATAAGCTACATTGTTGTAAATATTCATAGGAAGCGGAAAAGGACGTTGCGAAAGCAAGCCCATTTTCTTTCTAATTTCGGTAACATCGGTTTTTGTATGTAAAATATCTTCATTATCAATAATTATACTTCCATCTATTTTTACATCGTGGTACAAATCGGTCAAACGGTTCATACATTTCAGCAATGTAGTTTTTCCACAACCCGATGGGCCTAAGATAACGGTAAGTTTATTTTCGGGAATTTCTATATTGATATTCTTCAAAATATGCTGTTTACCAATATATAAATTCAAATTGTCAACTTTTATTTTTGTATTTTCACTCATGATAATCCTTAAATTCTATTCTTATGATATTTTTTTGATAAAGCTCTTGATAAAAGACTGATTACTAATATAATTACAATTAAAATAACGGCACTTGAGTATGCTCTATTTTGTACTTCGGGAACAGGGGAACTTAACTGAAAAAAGATTGATAATGGCAAAGTTGCTGCTGGTTCGCTTAGTGATGTAGGAATACTATCGGTGTATCCTGCTGTAAATAAAACAGATGCGGCATCACCAATGGCTCTCCCAAATGAAAGTAAGATGGCTGTTACAATCCCTGAAAACGATTGCATTAAAACTACTCTGTAAGATGTTTCGGTTTTTGTAGAACCCAATGATAAAGAAGCTTCTAATAATCCTAAGGGTGAAGTTTTAAGAATTTCGTCGCAAGCTCTAATCATAATGGGAAGTATAAATAGTGTTACTGTGATAATACCAGCCAACAACGAAGTTTTTATTCCCAGAAAAACCATCAATGTAAAGCCAAAAGCTCCATACACAATAGATGGAACGCCCCAGATTAAATCAAGCAAAAAGCGAATAAAATTCAATACTCTTTTTTGTTTTACTAAATATACATTCATAAATAATGCAACAGGAACGCCTATTATAGTTGCCAAAAATGTTGCACCTATTGATAAATAAAGCGACCCAACAATTGCATTTAATACACCGCCTTCCTTACCGTAATAGTAACCTCCATGAGGACGTTGGGTAAGCATTTCCCAGTTTAATGCACCCAAGCCTTTTTTGAAAATACTAAAAAGTATCAATGCCAATACAAACAATATCAACATATTGCTTATGAGCATTAAACTTCTAAAAAATATTTCTTCTATTTTTTTAATCATTTAAAAATCAGTTTGTAAAGTTAAAAGTTTATAAAGTTCTTAAAGTTTTTAAAGTAGCTTCGCATACCATTTATTGTTTTCGTAATTCCTAATTAATATTTATCATATCTAACTATCAACATACGCATTAACGCATTAAAAAACATTACTACCACAAACAAAATCAAGGCTGCAAACATCAACGCTGAATCGTATTTG
>CAYTJB010000112.1:0-9496 GCA_964437995.1 uncultured Bacteroides sp.
CAACAGATTCAATCCAGACTTTGTTATTTCGGCAGTTGTGATTTGCTTTAAATTCGTATCTTTGACATCTTATAAACAACTTTATGTAAGTAAAGATGCCGATTTTATTAGTTGTGATTTGCTTTAAATTCGTATCTTTGACATCTTATAAACAACCTTTTGTGTTTGTGTTTCAAAACACCCCTGAGTTGTGATTTGCTTTAAATTCGTATCTTTGACATCTTATAAACAACTTTAAAGTTGTTTTACAAATATATACTTAAGTTGTGATTTGCTTTAAATTCGTATCTTTGACATCTTATAAACAACGACATTGAAAGAATTGAATTACAACCACAGGTTGTGATTTGCTTTAAATTCGTATCTTTGACATCTTATAAACAACAAACTTATCACTTTTACCACAATTTGGGCAGTTGTGATTTGCTTTAAATTCGTATCTTTGACATCTTATAAACAACGTTAAAAACTTTATTTAATGGTTTTATTGAGTTGTGATTTGCTTTAAATTCGTATCTTTGACATCTTATAAACAACTACTCCTGAAAATGTTAAATTAGGTAGAGGTTGTGATTTGCTTTAAATTCGTATCTTTGACATCTTATAAACAACCCTTTTATTCTATTTATAACTAATCCTGAGTTGTGATTTGCTTTAAATTCGTATCTTTGACATCTTATAAACAACCCATTCCTGATGTGTATCAATATAAGATTGGTTGTGATTTGCTTTAAATTCGTATCTTTGACATCTTATAAACAACCCACTCCATTTATTTACTTCGTCAATAATTGTTGTGATTTGCTTTAAATTCGTATCTTTGACATCTTATAAACAACTTTAAAATTCAACAAACCGCAGGATTACGGTTGTGATTTGCTTTAAATTCGTATCTTTGACATCTTATAAACAACACTAATGGAACTTTACACAATTGGCACATTGTTGTGATTTGCTTTAAATTCGTATCTTTGACATCTTATAAACAACCAAACCTTATGACACCAACGCCACGCAAAAGTTGTGATTTGCTTTAAATTCGTATCTTTGACATCTTATAAACAACATAGGTGAGGTTTATAAGCTCAAATTAAGTAAGTTAGCGGTGTTTTTAGAATTTAAAAAAGATGTGCCAAAATAGCTCAAACTATAAAAGTTTGGGCTATTTTTGTTTTCTAAAATCTGGGGTTGGTATCTATATTCATCAGATGACTATAAAAGTCATCAGATGAATAGGGGAGTGCTAAAACAATTCTAATTGCTGAGGAGTATCGGGTTTATTCTTCGGCTCTTTGCCTCTAAAGAGTTCTATCATCCCAAATTGTTTGTCGGTCAATGAAAAGATAATTACTTCGCCTCGTGGTGGTAATATGGTTTTTACTCTTTTTATATGTACATCGGCATTTTCGCGACTATTGCAGTGACGGATATAGATTGAATATTGCATCATAGTATAGCCATCTTTTTCCAATCCTTTATGGAAAAGACTATAGTTCTTCCTATCTTTTTTGGTTTCTGTAGGCAAATCAAAAAATACAAATACCCACATAATTTGATATTGATTTAATCGATTTTGTAACAAGGCTTGTTTATTTTGCTGTTCATCCGATGACTTTTTTTGTCATCAGATGAATATTAAACTTCAATTATCGGATAAAGTATTTTGCGTGTGTCTCCCTCAAAACAACTCGCCAATGATGCGGTAGTGCGTTGCATACCTACCATCAGCGGACTGCTCTTTTCATCTATTATAATATCAATTGCAGGCAATTGCAATAATTTTATTTTTATTTCTTTCGTTAATTCTTCGGCATCAGGGTTTTCTTTCAATATTTCAATCACAATCTTATCTACATAAGGGCGATAGGGTTCCATAATATCATCGGCTAAGCAATAAGGGTTGTATTTATTGCGATGATGAATACCTAATGCCAACAACATTCCACTGCCAACCAACGAACGAGCTACTACAGCTCTTAATATTGCATATCCGTAATTCAACAGATTATTGGGCGGGTCTCCAAATCTTCGTCTTGTAAAGTTTTCGATATGCTGAAACAAATTTTCCCAATAATAAGCTGCTGCTCTGCCTTCGTAATTATCAGGGTCGCCACTTCCAACACTGCTTTCCCAATATTTCATTTTATCGGCATTGATGCCTGTGCTTGCCAGCAATATTCTTTGATTTCTTATTTTTGCCATTACAGTTTGTTGCCACAAATTTTTCTTTAATGGCAATGACGAATCAATTTGAAATCGCATTTTTTCGGTAAAAGTATGGTGGGCATACATGGGTAGCATCAAGCCTTGTGGCAAATGGGAAGCATTGCAACTTATTATAGCAACATTATTATCGGCAAGTGCAGCTATTAATCCCGATGTTATGGTTATTTGTTGATGGTCTATCACAATTACACCAATATCTTCGATAGGTACACTAGCAGTACTTTCTTTTTTAAACTTTTCTGTTAAAGTATCATTGTTTTCTACTTCTGGTAATTTAATATGTAATTGACTATTTACTAAATGCAAATAAGCAGGATTTCCAAAATAAAGTGTTCGTTTAATCATGTTTTTTCTTTTTTATTAATAGCTTACTCATCTGATGACTTCAAGTCATCGGATGAGTATCTGCTACAAAGTCATCAGATGAGTATTGAATTTAGCAATAATCCATATTCAGTAGCTCGTTCTCTATTAATCAGTTTTCCGTTTCTCAATCCACAATAATCTTTGTAAGAAGAAAACTCCCAATCTTCGGCTTGTTTAACCAAATTTGCTTTTGTAGGATTATTATGAATATAATCAAAACAAAGTTGCGGATATTCTCTTTCGGGAATACTTAAATTCAAATACGTTCCGAAAGAAGAATTAAAATAAGCAGGGGTAATACTTTCGGCTTTTGTAAGGCATTGGGCTTTTGTATGAGGTTTAAACAAAGAACCTGTTCTTTTTTCTTGTATATTTATAGCACGTGTATATGAACGAAGCAGTGTTGCAATAGATTTAGTCAATTCATTACTCATCTGATGATTTTGTTGTTCCTGCTTGTTACTCATCTGATGACTTGGAGTCATCTGATGAGTACTAACACCTGAAGACATCTGATGAGTATCTTTAACATAAACCAACAAATGAAAATGATTAGGCATAAGGCACCAAGCCAATATATCGGCATAAGTCAATATATGTTTATTAATCTTTTGCAAAAAGTACAAATAGTTTTCTCTTGCAAAGAAAATTAGTTGCTTATTATTTCCTTGATTATAGATATGATATAAATGGTTTGGTTCAAAAATCATATTTCTTTTATTGTTTGAAATAATGCTTTAAGTAATACTATAAATATTTGTTTGTTTCTTTAAAAACAATCTCGCCATCAGGTTTAATTTCAAAATCTTTGTGTTCGATAAGCATATCAAGATTACCTATTGATAAAATTAATCTATGCTCAGGGTTTTCAAAATTAATTGAAGAAGCTCCATCAATTGCAAAAGTTTTGTTAGGAGAGTTTAAAAAATAAGCTTTTAAATGGTTATCATCTCTTGCTTCTTTATGGTACTGAAAAAATATACGACCATCCTTTTTAAATTTTCTAATATGGTAAAGTCTTTTTGAAAGTTCAATATTATCTAAATCATATAAATCTTCTGGGCTTTTTTTGAAAAACAAAACTCGTTGACCAATTTTTAATACTTCGTGTAAGTATAATTTTGTAGTTTCTTTTTTATCCAAAAATACATATTCTGGAACTTCTAATTTATTATTCTTTTTTAATCCAGAAGCATCAAATAAGTTAATTATTTCAAATTTTCTTTCTGTTTTGTTTTTAACGGTTCCTTGGTAAAGTGCATAATAGGGTGTTGTAGCATTGTTGGCATAATAAAATTGTTTATGATCTCTATTCTCAAGGTGTTTTATAGGTTTGCCTGAAATATAGGTTTGTTTTTTAATTTTAAGAGGTTCTGTTGAGCGTACAAAAACCCTTATATGTCTAATCTTATTAATTGGATTTCCATGTTTGTCAAACTTTTTAGGTTCGTTGTTTTTTCCAAGCATATAAATTCCTTTATCAATCGCATCTTTTAATGAACCATCTGCTTCTTCAACCTGTTTTTTTATAGCTTCGAACAAATGAGTATCAACAATATCTTTTTCAATGTCAGAAAGCGTTTTAAATCCTGTATCGTTATCATTTTTTTTGAATTTTAAATCTTTTCTAATTACATAAAAAAGTCCATCTTCAAATTCAAATTTACCATTTTTTATTATAGGTTTATTGTTATCGTCTCGCTTCACTTTTTTTACGGCTCCAAAAAAACTTTCTTCATGTAATTGTCCTCGAATACAATCGCCTTTAGCAATTTTTGGGTTTACTATTGGAATGGCAATTTTATTCCCTTCAGCATCTAAAACATAGTTGCTATTTTCATCTCTTTTATAAATTAAGTTGCCATCTTTGTGAGTACGGTATTTAATATTTCCTTTATCGTCCGTTTGATAAATGGGTTGATTGTTTATATCAGTAATAGGAACAGGTTTGCCTCTACGACGTATTATTTTTTTTGCAGGACAAAGCGTTTTATCATTAGTAATCGCATTTACAACAATATTGCTTTCTATTGTTTCAACAATACTTTTGGCAGAGCCAATCTTACATTTGCGTATTTCAAATTGTAAATCACTTTCAATTTTTTTAATATCTAATTCAAGATTTTGAACCTCTGTTGAATTGTAATTACCCCTAATTAATTCTTTCTTTTCCAATTTTTCATAGTGAAGCTTTAACATTCGGTCGCGTGTGGCTGATTTTGGAATAAGTGTTAACACGCTTGCATCAATTGCATGATGAGAATGTTGATCACGATTTTTCTTTTCATATTCACCTTGTATTCCAATAATTTTACGAAAATTAGAAGTAATAATACCTTTTTGAACATCAACACTGCTGAATACTGATTTTAAATAATGTAAAGCATATTTTGAAATTAGCTGCGTATCAACTAATTGGCTATTTTTAAAACCGCTTGTTACTTCTTTCATTGTAAAGCGGTCATATTTCCCTTTCCAATAGTTGAGTTCCATTTGCCATAAATGTCTTTGCCTTATAGCTATATCTTTATATGTTTTATCTGTTGCTTTTTTAGATTTTTGTTTCCAAAATTCAATATTATCCTGCAATCGTTCAATTTTTCTTTTCCAATTTTCTATTCTTGGTAAAATATCTTGATAGTTTGATAGTTGGTAAGGTATTCTTTTCTTTTTTACATTTCTATTAAAGTCGGCGTAGCAAACAGTAAGATTTTCTAATGAGTTGTCAAAAGAAATACTACGAGGAATAGTATGTTCAAAATCAATAATATTGTCGGCAAACAAGTCTGTAATTTTTATTATATTACCTGTGTAAATACATCTAAAATCTTGTTCTTTCCATAGTCGGTATTTTTTCACAAAGTCTTTCTCTTGCATTATCTGCTGTAAAAACGCTGGTGCTTTTTTAAATGAATCAACTTTTTCAATTTTCTTTTTTTCTTTTTTCTTGCTTTTATTATTTAATTCTTCATTTATTATTTCTATTCCTTTCTCAAGAACATCGTATTGATCAACAAAAAGTCTGACACGATCAATATCTTCCTCCCTCTTTGGATTGGCATTTCCATTAAAATCTGGATCATTAAGCATTTCCATGATTGCTATTTCATATTCATCGTTTTCAGCTTCACGTTGTTTTTGATATTCTGCAATTGCCCAACGCATATTAGCATCATTGAGTTCTCTGGCTGTTTCTACAACTATGCGAGTTTCTTCATTAATTACACCTTCTAAAAGAAAATAATTTATAAGTTTTCTCAGTTCGTGTAGTGTACGCATTGCCATTGGATTTTTAAAAGAACCTGTTTTGGGACTTTCAAGCAATTTGAGAGACAATAATCTGCTGTTATATTCAATTCTTTTCTCTTTAGCAGGAACATAAATTTCTATTTCAGATGGGTAATATAGTTGATTTAATCTTTTGCAAGCATTGCATGTACAAATATTATCTTCATTTTTTTCAGTATTGAAGCATTGTAAGAAATCAAAATTATCAAATAAAAAACTTTTTAAAGTATCACCTAACTTTGGTAATTTATAATATTCACGTTTTGAACTTGCAAAAAATGCTTGATAAAGGTTAAATACTTCATTCTTAATAGAAATTCGTTTTTCCTCAGTCAATTTTTCATTCCAAGTTTTTTCTCCATAACTTTCAATACAATATTTTTCAACTTCAATTAAGTCAGTATTATCTAATTTATAATCGGTATTTTTATATGCGAATTGTTCGTTATGCTCAATTGATTTTGCTTTGTATTGAGAAATAAGATTGTTTGCAATATTTAAAATTCTCTTTTCTTTACGATTATTCTCAGTTATTTCTTTAATATTGTTTAGTATGAGTTTTTCATTTTTATTCCATAAATCTTCTCCTAAAATCTCTGGCAATTTTGCTAACAATGTAGCATCTGTATAAATTAACCCTTTTTGCAAAAAACGATTAATGTTCTTTATTGCTTTTAAACTTAACATGCTATATCCTTGTGGCATGGCTAACCATAAATTTAAAAATGCTTTAGTCTTATCAGTTAAGATTAATTTATTTTCGGCAAAATCAATAATATTTTCTTCATCCTCAAAAGAAAAAAGTACATGCCAAATATCTTCAATAGTATAGTTAATTGCATGGTTATTGCCTTTTTTATCAGTTTTTGTTTTGATAGTTGTAAATAAAACGTTTTGCCAATTATCACCAAAAATATTTTTCAATCTGGCGGAAATTGGACATCCTGCTACATTTGTTTTATCTTTGTAGTTATACGCATAATGATGATTAAAGTGTTTGGTTAGAAACTCTTTAATTTCTTCAAACTTAAAATTTGCTTTTGTACGCATAAAGCATTGGTCAAAAAGAGCTTTTTTAACTTCCATATCAAGGTTTATCCAGTCACTTTTTTCTGCATTTTTATCACGGTATTGAATATTATTGAGAAATGACCAAGCCCTAAACATTTCAAATTCAGGATGACTAACAGGAGAGCGTTCTTTGGTTGGTTCAAGAGTACATTTTCCAACCAATCCTTTTTGTGAACGTAAAGGACGTTTGTAGAAAATAGCTTTATGAATTACCCGAAAAAAATCACTTTCAACTGATAACAGATTTTGAAATTCAAAAATATATCTTATCTCATTTTCATATTGTTGACGGACTGGTGTCCAATTTTCTCTAATTCTATTTCCAGCATTTTCTAATTCAGCTAAAGCCCATCCAATGGTTTTAATATCCAAACCTTTTTCACGTTGTTCGGTAATAAAACCTTCTAATTTGCCAGCAATCTTTTTTTCAGATTTTTTAAGTAATTCAGAAGATATTTCAACATCTACACCTTTTTCTTCCGACTCTTTTTCTTGTTCTTTTATTGTTTCTCCTTTACTACTTTTAAAACCTCTTCTTTGTGCAATATGATATAAGGCTCTCCCTATTTTGTATTTGTCAGTTTCATTATCTAAATTAAATTGAACCGTTGCAATCTCTTTTCTTAATTGAAAAGGACTTGAATAATCAGGTTTGCCATCTCCATCAAAATCCAGCTTTACCCATTGCTCAAATTTTACTGCATCAATAGGATATTTGCGTTTTAGACCATTAGCTTTGTCGTACTTTCTCCATTGATTCAATTCTTCTTCTGTTATTGGGCAATAACTATTTCTCATTAGCACATCTAAAGTTTCCCAAATTCTATATTTTCTGGATTGATTTAAACGACGAATTGATCGTTTTTGTGTCCTTTTGGCAGCATAAGAAAATTCATTTCCTTTTTCTGAACCAACTCCTTTTTTAAAAACGATAGATCCATATTTTTCAAATTGTTGAATAATATTAGTATCAATATGCGGATTACGAATAGAGTATCCAATAGAATTCGTCCCTAAATCTAAACCTAAAACTTTTTCCATAATAAATTTGTTATATATTAAAATATTTATTTATATTTGCATTGAATTTAAAGACTTATCACAATAAGGCTATAAGCCGAAGAAATTCTCAACCCTGCGTTTCGTAGGGTTTTTCATTTTCTTATCTTTCCATTTTCTTTATGTTCTTGCTTTCAAATGTACGCTATTGTTAAATCAATCAAATCTTTTTAAGACCTCAAACTTATTGAAAATAATCAACTCCACCTAATAATTTGTTAATTTATTTCTTCTTAAGTCTGCAAGAGCAATGCTAACAAATTGATAGTCATCAGATGACTTAAAACGTAGTAGTTAATCTAAATAACTGGTTTTCAGTTAGTCATCAGATAACTTGCGGATTTATGACAATTTACTTTATCAATACTATTTTTCGTAAGGATTAAAAGTGTACTTTTGCAAACTCAAAAAAGAGGGTAAGAAAAAATATTATTATGCAGAATATCAGGAACATTGCTATTATAGCTCACGTTGACCACGGTAAAACTACGCTTGTTGATAGAATTTTACACCAAGTAAAACTTTTTAGAGACAATCAAGCTATGGGCGATTTAATACTCGATAGCAACGATTTAGAACGAGAAAGAGGAATTACAATTTTATCAAAAAACGTTTCGGTTCGTTACAAAGGTTTTAAAATCAACATTATAGACACACCTGGTCACAGCGATTTTGGAGGTGAAGTAGAGCGTGTGCTAAATATGGCTGATGGAGTTTTATTGTTAGTTGATGCTTTTGAAGGACCTATGCCTCAAACTCGTTTTGTGTTGCAAAAGGCATTGGCATTGAATTTGAAGCCAATTGTAGTTATCAATAAAGTTGACAAACCTAATTGTGATCCAGCATTAACGCACGAAGCTGTTTTTGATTTAATGTTTAACTTAGATGCTACCGAAGACCAATTAAACTTCCCTACTGTATATGGCTCATCTAAAGAAGGTTGGATGTCAGCCGATTGGAAAACACCTACAACTGACGTTACTTATTTATTAGATACGATTATTGAGCACATTCCTGAGCCAATTTATGAACATGGAAGTTTGCAAATGCAAATTACTTCGTTAGATTATTCGTCTTATGTTGGCAGAATTGCAGTTGGAAGGCTCTCAAGAGGACTTTTAAAAGCAGGAATGAATGTTTCAATGGTAAAACGTGATGGACGTATTGTGAAGTCGAAAATAAAGGAATTATATGTTTTTGAAGGACTTGGTAAAGAAAAGATAAAAGAGGAAATTTACCCTGGCGAAATATGTGCTTTGCTTGGATTGGACGATTTTGAAATAGGCGACACCGTTGCCGATTTTGAAAACCCTGTGGCTTTAATTCCTATTGCTATTGATGAACCTACGATGAGTATGTTTTTTACTATTAACAACTCTCCATTTTTTGGCAAAGAAGGTAAATTGGTAACCTCACGTCATTTACGCGATAGACTTTTTAAGGAATTGGAAAAAAATCTTGCTTTACGTGTTGAAGAAACCAATTC
>CAYTJB010000113.1:0-8203 GCA_964437995.1 uncultured Bacteroides sp.
GAGCACATCCTGCAATAGATCCAATAACAGATAAAATTGACCAAATATTAAAAAATAGATTAGAAAATGGTCCAACAAAGATATTTGTGTAATCACGAGCAAACATAGTAAGCGTTAGTCCATTTTGATGGAAAGACATCCAAAAGAAGATTACAACAATAAAAACTAAGGTTAATGCAACAACTCGAGGCTTTTCTTCTTTGGTTGAAATTTGGAATATTAAAGAAACAAATCCCACAAATAAACCAACAGCCAATCCTAATTTATAATTAATATCAGTTATATCAGTATATTTATCAGCAATATGGAATAAAATAGTAATAACAGCCATTAAACCTAACGATATAAAAACATATTTCAGGTTGCTTGATAAACTTACTGTTGGTTTATTTTCAACAACTACTTCGTTTTGTTTATCCTGTAAAGCAATTTTATGTTTTGAAGGTAGTAATTTATTAAAAATTACATATACAATTAATGAAACTATCATAGCTCCTGCTGCAATAGCAAATGCATAATTGAATCCTGTTGAGAAAACATTAATATAATCAGTAGCAAAAGCACCAAGATCGGCAGCCGATTTCCCACCATTAGGAATGATAGAGGCATTTGCAAGCTCTTGAAATTGATTCATATCTTTTAATGTACCTCCAAGATATTGATGACAAAGAGATGGAAGATTTGCATCTTCTAAGTATCCATTGGTTTTCAACCAATAATCTTTTATCCCTTTAGCAACAAAAGGAGCAAAAAAAGCACCGATATTGATTCCCATATAAAATATCATGAAAGCTCCATCTCGCAATTTTTTGTACTTTTCATCGTCGTACATTTGCCCAACAACAGCTTGTAAGTTGCCTTTAAACAAGCCGTTACCTAATGCAATAATAAATAAAGCACTTAGCGATACCCATAATTCTGAGCCGGGAATAGCAATAATGCAATATCCTGCAAACATGATTACTTGACCGACAAAAATTACCGTTTTGTATTTTTTTGTCCAGTCGGCAATAAGTCCACCAATTAATGCTAAAGCATATATGGCAAAATAAAACCAAGAATAATAACTACCAGCATCATTTGCTGTTAAACCGTAACGTGCCTGTAGAAACATTACAAGAATAGCCATCATGGTGTAAAAACCAAAGCGTTCTCCCATATTGGTAAAAAACGCAACTAATAATCCTTTCGGATGATTTTTTAACATAATTTTCTTTTTTTTAATTAATAATTCCTTTTTCGTTGAAGCTACAAAAATAATAAAAAATTGATACGCTCAACATTTTATTTTAAGTGTCTGGGTTTCAATATTCAATAGAAAAATAATTAAAATTTGAATTTAATTATTTTTTGCAAAATATTGTTTATTAGGTAGTTAAAATCTGATTTATAGGTTTGAGGATAAATATTAATATTTGTTTTTTTTGTTTTAAACAAAAAACTTACCTTTGCAAATAAATTAAACTTACATTAAAATGGACGATGGACCTGCGGGAAAATTAATCATTAACCTGATATAGCAAGCAGGGTCGCCATTTATAATGGTACACTCCTCACTATATCACAAAAAGCAAGGAGGTGCCTATGACATCTTTCACAACATTTTATTTAAGCCGTATTATCGGTAAAAAGGTATTGGACAACAATGGCAAATTTATTGGCATTGTTAAAGATATATTGGTTGATTCCGATTCTTCCAATTATCCTTCGGGGCATCCTTTTGTAAATGGTATTAAAATTAAATACCGTAAAGAGATTGCCTATTATTCGTTCCAAGATTTTAGCATTGAAAAAATTAAAGGAAAACTAAAGGTTATTTGTAATCAACCGAAGATATTAGCTCCCGAAAATATTATCAACGACTTATATTTAGCCGAAAAGGTTCTTGATAAACAAATAGTTGACCTCAATGGCAGAAAATTAGTACGTGTAAACGATGTGCGATTGGTTACAGTTGCCAATGGGACTTATGCAATAGCTGTTGATATTGGAATTGAAGGATTGTTGCGAAGAATAGGCATTGTAAAGCCTATTATAGCTATATTATCCCTTTTCAATACTAAGATTCCTGCTAAATTTATTCTTTGGGAAGACGTAGAAGCAATTGATTTCTCAAACTTGAATATCAAACTTTCAAAAACCTACTCAAAACTTCAAACGCTTCATCCTTCCGATTTAGCTGATATTATTGAAGAAATGGGTAAAAAATCAAGTACAGAGGTATTTTCGTTGCTCGACGAAGAAAAAGCTGCCGATGTGCTTGAAGAACTTGAAGTTGAAACCCAAGTTCATATTATCGAAAGCCTTACTATTGAAAAAGCTGCCGATGTATTGGATAAAATGCCAGCAGACGAAGTAGCTGATATTTTAGATGCGTTGGAAGACGATAAAGCCGAGCTTCTGTTGAATGAAATGGAAAAAGATACTTCGCAAGAAGTTCGCGAATTGCTCGATTATCCTAACAACGCTGTTGGTAGTATTATGTCAACCGAAATATTATCGTTCAACGAAAACACAAGCATCGAAGAAGTTTTTACGGAATTAAGAACACAAAAACCTGAGGCTGAAACTTTATACAACTTCTTTGTTACCAACGAGAAAGATGTATTAATTGCTACTTTTTCGATGAGAGATTTGGTAATTTCTGCTCCCGAAACAAAAATTCATCAAATAATGAAACCATCGCCTGTGCATTTGTACGACTATCAGGAGATTGACGATATTGCAGAGTTTATTTCAAAATACAATTTGCTTGGAATACCTGTGGTTGATAGCAATGAAGTATTGCAAGGCATGGTTGTAATTGACGATGTAATTGACGATTTAATGGATAAACGTAGAACCAATAAATAGTGGGAGGTGTTTTTATGTTTAAAAATAAGAAAACATTTTTTCGTCAGTTTGGGTTGTTTTTAGCCATTTTAGGACCTGGAATTATTACCGGAAGCGTTGATAATGATGCAGGTGGAATTACAACTTATTCCATTGCTGGTGCAATGTATGGTTATAATCTTTTATGGACACTTATTCCTTCATTTATAGTGCTTATTGTAATTCAGGAAATGAATGCTCGCATGGGAATAGTAACTGGCAAAGGTCTTGCCGACCTTATTCGCGAAAATGCAGGCGTTAAAATTACCTTTTTTATATTTATTGGTTTATTGATTGCCGATATTGGCAATACTACTACGGAGTTTGCTGGTGTCGCTGGCAGTATGGAAGTATTTGGAATAAGCAAATACATTTCGGTACCTGTAGTTGGATTTATGATTTGGATATTGGTTGTAAAAGGAACTTACAAAATAGCCGAACGTATTTTTTTGATTTTCAGCGTATCATTGTTGATGTACGTAGTTTCTGCAATTATGGGTAAACCGAATTGGGGTGAAATAGGACATGCTGTTGTTCACCCTCAAATGAAAGCAAACTCGCAAAGTCTTACCATGGTAATAGCTATTGTTGGTACAACTATTGCTCCTTGGATGCAATTTTATATGCAATCTTCTGTAATTGAAAAAGGCTTAAAAATGAAGCATTATAAGTATTTGCTCATTGATATTATAGTGGGTTGCATTGCTACTGTGGTGGTTGCCTTTTTTATTATGGTAGCTTGTGCTTCCACCTTGCATATTAATGGCATTCAAATAAACGAAGCTAAAGATGCAGCCTTGGCATTAAAACCACTTGCAGGAGCAATTGCATCGCAGGCATTTGCATTTGGGCTTTTTATTGCTTCTATATTTTCGGCTACTATATTGCCTTTAGCTACTGCTTTTTATGTATGCGAAGCCTTTGGTTTTGAGGCTGGTATTGATAAAAAATGGGACGAAGCCAAAGAATTTTATGTGCTTTATACGGGCATACTTATTGTTTCTGCTATTATTATTTTACTTCCCAATGCTCCATTGATACTTATTTCGTTATGGTCGCAAGTAATTAATGGTATGTTGCTGCCTGTAGTTTTGGTTTGCATGATTTTATTGGTTAACAACAAAAAAATTATGGGAAAATATGTAAATAAACCCATTAATAACATTATTGGCTGGACTACAGTAATAACTCTTATCAGTTTAACTGCTTTACTTTTTTTGATGCCATTGTTTCAGAAATAAAACGAAGCCTCTATTTTTTTAGTTAACTTTGGAAACATGTTTAGTCCCTGTGTGGATAATAGATAATTATTAATGTAAATTTTCTTGTGGCTAACCAATTAATAACATGTGTAATAGGATTAAAAAATATTTTTTAACGCTAACAAGACTTTAAAATTCCTACGATAAGCATTGGTTTTCTTCGTTGGCTTTTTCAATTACCTTTTCGTATTCAGCAGGCGATAAATCGTTGTAAAAGAAATAAACAGGATTTACTTTTTGTTCGTTTAAAATAACTTCGTAATGCACATGCGGTGCTTTAGATAATCCAGTACTGCCAACATAGCCAATTACTTCGCCACGCTTTACTTTTTGTCCTGGTCTTACATTTATTTTCGACATGTGTCCATATAGTGTTTGATAACCATATCCATGATTAATTTGGCAAGTGATACCATACCCGCTCTCTCGACCAGCAACAGTTACCACTCCATTACCAGTTGCATAAATTGGAGTGCCTTTCGGAGCAGAAATATCTATACCTGTATGCATGCGGCGATATTTTAAAATAGGATGAAACCGCATTCCGAAACCCGAAATAATTTGTCCTTTGTTTTTTGGCATAGGCAATATAGCGGGCAAATGAATCATCATATCATCTTTGCTTTTTGCCATGCGAAAAACCTCATCAAAAGATTTTGATTGAACGTATAGTTGTCTGGAAATTTTGTCAATTTTCTTGGCAGTTTCAATAATTCTTTCCGAATTATTTAATCCTTCCAACTCAGCATAACGATTTGCTCCACCAATGCCGGCATTTCTGATACTTCCTGCAATAGGTTCTGCTTCAAAAATAACACGGTAAATATTATCATCACGATTTTCAATATCTTTAACTACTGCCGAAATATTATTGAGTTTATCGTTCATAATATCATATTGCAGCTTATATTGCTCAATTTCACGCACCAGCATTTTTTCTTTAGGCGAATTAAAAAAATTGTAAGCAATTAATAAAACCACAGTAGAAAAAACCAAGCCAAAAGCCGCAACAGACAACAATTTTTTGAAGCGGTCTTTAAACGTAATCCTCACTTTTTCAATAGAAAGCGAATGTACATTAAAGTGGTATCTTATTTTTTTTGGCATTGCAATTCAAGAAATTATAAACTAAAAGAAAGAATTTGACTTTCTTACCTCGCAAAATTAATCAATAAAAGCTATTTTTGCAAAATCTTTTAATCATAAAAAAACTTAAATTGTGTCAGAAAGAAAACTAAGATTTTATTATTTGTATTGTTTTTTGTTTTGTTGAAGCTTTCTTTTGTCATGCTGACGCAGGAAGCATCTCATTGTATAAGAATACTTTATTAATTGAGATTCCTCGCTATTGCTCGGAATGACAAATAAGAAAGTACAACAAAATATTAGGCTTTATTGTTTTCTTGCAAGCACTAAATAAAAATACAACACACTATGCAATCATCAGCTATCAGAAAAACTTTTTTGGAATTTTTCCAATCCAAGCAACACCAAATAGTACCATCGGCACCAATGGTAATAAAAAATGACCCTACATTGATGTTTACCAATGCCGGTATGAATCAGTTTAAAGATATTTTTTTGGGGAATTCGCCTGCCAAATACACTCGTATTGCTGATTCGCAAAAATGTTTGAGAGTTTCGGGTAAGCACAACGATTTAGAAGAAGTAGGGCATGATACTTATCATCATACCATGTTTGAGATGTTGGGCAATTGGTCGTTTGGCGATTACTTTAAAAAAGAAGCCATTGCTTGGGCTTGGGAATTGCTTACCGATGTTTATAAAATCAAGAAAGAAAATCTTTATGTTACTGTTTTTGGCGGAGATGAAAAAGATGGCATTCCCAAAGATATGGAAGCTTACGATATTTGGAAACAATACATTGCCGAAGAAAGGATTTTATTTGGTTCTAAAAAAGATAATTTCTGGGAAATGGGCGATACAGGTCCTTGCGGTCCTTGTTCCGAAATTCATATTGATTTGCGAGATGATGCTGAAAAACAAAAAATTGCAGGCAAAGACCTTGTAAACAACGACCATCATTTGGTTATTGAAATATGGAATAATGTATTTATTGAATTTAATCGCATGGCTGATGGCAAATTGGTTTCGTTACCAGCCAAACACGTGGATACTGGCATGGGTTTCGAGCGTTTGTGTATGGTTTTGCAAAATACAAAATCTAATTACGATACCGATGTTTTTCAGCCGTTAATTCAGGAAATTGCTCGTTTATCTGGTAAAAAATATGGCGAAAACAACAAAGCTGATATTGCTATGCGTGTAATTGCCGACCATTTACGTGCTGTAAGCTTTGCCATTGCCGATGGACAATTGCCTTCTAATAATAAAGCTGGTTATGTAATTCGCAGAATTTTGCGTCGTGCTGTACGTTACGGTTATACTTTCCTCGATTTCAGAGAACCTTTTATCAATGAAGCTTTGCCGATATTAGTTGCTCAAATGGGCGAATATTTCCCTGAAATCAAAGCACAACAAGAGCTAATTTGCAAAGTAATTGCCGAAGAAGAAATCTCTTTCCTAAAAACATTGGCTCATGGTATTCAAAAGTTTGAACAATATTGTCAGCAAAACGCAACAACAAAAGTTATTGAAGGCAATTTCGCTTTTGAATTGCTCGATACCTTTGGCTTTCCTATTGATTTAACAGAATTAATGGCAAAAGAAAAAGAATTAACTGTAGATATGGAAGGTTTTTCAAAAGCTATGGAAGAACAAAAAGCCCGTTCGCGACAAGCAGCAGTGGTGGATACTGACGATTGGGTAATTTTGAAAAGCGAATCAGAAGAAACTGTTTTTGTAGGTTATGATACCATTACAGCGGATGTGGAAATTGTAAAATATCGTAAGGTAAAAGCCAAAGACAAAACTTTTTATCAATTGGTTTTTGATAAAACGCCATTTTATGCCGAAAGTGGCGGACAAGTTGGCGATAAAGGATTGATATATAATGATAATGAAAAGATTATTATCAGAGATACCAAAAAAGAAAATAATCTCAGTGTTCATATTGCCGATAAACTTCCCGAAGATTTAACAGCTGGTTTTACAGCTCAGGTTGACGAAAACAAGCGTCAGCAAACAGCCAATAATCATAGTGCTACACATTTGTTGCACGAAGCATTGCGTTCGGTTTTGGGTACGCATGTTGAACAAAAAGGCTCTATGGTGGACGATGAGCGTTTGCGTTTCGATTTTGCACATTTTTCAAAAATGAGTGATGAAGAGATTCAGAAAGTTGAAACAATGGTTAATCGCAAGATTCGTGAAAATTTATTATTAGACGAAAAACGCAATGTGGCTATTGAAGATGCTCAAAAAATGGGAGCAATGGCTTTATTTGGCGAAAAATATGGAGATAACGTAAGAGTAATTTGTTTTGGCGATTCTGTTGAATTATGTGGAGGAACACATGTAAAAGCCACTGGAAATATTGGTTTTTTAAAAATTATTTCAGAAAGTGCCATTGCAGCGGGTATTCGCCGTATCGAAGCTATTACCGCCGATAAAGCAGAAGCATTTTACAATAATCAATCAGCTGTGTTGTCTGAAATTCAAGAATTATTGAAAGGCAGCAAGGATGTTGTAAAGAGCATCAGTAATTTACAGGAAGAAATTAGTGATTTGCGTCGCCAAATTGCTGTGTTTAACAAAGAAAAAGCAGGTAGTTTGCAAGAAACGTTGTTGCAATCGAAACAACTGATAAATGGAGTAAATTTTATTACAGCCAAAGTTGATTTAGATGCTGCAACGGTTAAAGACCTTGCTTTTGCCTTGAAAGAAAAAGAAGAAAATCTATTAATAGTGTTGGGTTACGAAGCCGATGGAAAAGTAGGTTTAAGCGTAATGGTTTCCGAAAACTTGGTAAAAGAAAAAGGCTTAGATGCAGGAAAAATAGTACGCGAAATTGCCAAAGAAATACAAGGTGGTGGCGGTGGACAAGCTTTCTTTGCTACTGCAGGAGGCAAAAACCCTGAAGGTTTGGAAAATGCTTTTGCAAAAGCAAAGGAATTGGCTGAATGGAAAGAGAAAATAGCGTTGGGTTG
>CAYTJB010000113.1:8213-8775 GCA_964437995.1 uncultured Bacteroides sp.
CAAAAGCCAAGGCGTTTATTGCAAATTAGTTTGTTAGAATTTGGGATAATGCCGATATACGGCATTACTACAAAAAAGAGGTGTTGATTTTGAAAAATCAACACCTCTTTTTTCATATTCTATTCATAAATATGTTTATTTATAGTGATATTTATCACTCTTTAAAAAACTAACACACTGTTTTATAGATATATAGAAATAAATTTAAAAATTATCTTTCCATTTCTATGTTAAATAATCCCTTTTAGGTTTCAGATAGCTTACCTTTATACTATTATTTCTTAAACATTTTTTTACTAATTTAAAACTTATGTATTATGGAAACAAAAAAATTAAACTTAAACCAACTTCAAAAAATTGAAGGTGGAAGACCTAAACAATATTGTGCAGACCTTGCATGGGCTTGTTTTGATGCTTATGTTTCTGGTGATTACGGGATGGGTGCCTATTATTACTCATGGTTAGTGTATCTTAATTGTGGTCAGTATTGATAGGTACGACTCATAACAGGTAAGTGTTCTTTCTGGCGTAATAGACAAAAGTAATGCTAAAAATTGCTACA
>CAYTJB010000113.1:8785-9209 GCA_964437995.1 uncultured Bacteroides sp.
GGAAACAAAAAAATTAAACTTAGATCAACTTCAAAAAATTGAAGGGGGATTAGGCGCCTGTTGGCAATATCGTATGTATTTTCAATTGAAAATACTCGATGGAGAATATACTTGGGCAATGTATTATGCGGCCTGTTATATAAGTGCTAACTGCTCGGGGAGTATATGGTATCGTAGGTACAATTAATGTAACTTATTTTTTAGCAAATCTATAGATTTTAAAATGCCCTTTTAAAAGGTATTTTTAGTATTAAGTAGTAAAATTTTATCCAAATTAATATACTCTTTTTTAACGTAATAGAGTAAAACTAAAAAAACATTTTTTCTTTTTATGTTAAATAATCGCTTTTAGGTTTTAAATAGCTTATCTTTACAATATTATTTTTTAAAAAACATTTTTTATTAATTAAAACTTACATTTTAT
>CAYTJB010000114.1:0-1747 GCA_964437995.1 uncultured Bacteroides sp.
TGAAGAAATAATGGTTTAAAAAAGCATTACTTTTGTCTATTATACCCAAAATTATGAAATAATCCTTTGGATTAATTATAATCAGCATTGTATAATTCTCCCATGGGTATATATTGCCATTAGCAATGCAAAAAGATTGTTTTCAGCTATTTATCACGATATTAAACCTGAATACTTACAAAATTACTTGAATGAATTCTGCTATAAATTTAATCGAAGATATTTTGGAGAATCCTTATTTGATAAGCTTTTAGTTGCTTCTGTAAATCACAAAAATCAATTTAGGTAATTTGACGGACATTCATTTTATAAAAATTATTTTTAGCATATTAATACAATTTTTTAGCATTGCATAATTACACTTTAATACAAAATCCAAGCATTTGCCTGGCTTTTGTTCTGTTTACCAATATAGGTAACTATTTTTTAATACGTTAACCCAGCATTTCTGGTCTTCGCTCACGTGTTCTATCAATAGATTGTTCGTGTTTCCATTGATTAATTAGTTTTTCGTTGCCACTTAACAGAATATCAGGTACTTTCCATCCATTAAATTCTGCGGGACGTGTATATACTGGTGGCGAAACCAAATCGTCTTGAAAAGAATCTGATAAAGCTGAGGTTTCATCGTTTAGCACACCAGGTATTAAACGTATTACAGCATCTGTAATAATAGCAGCGGCTAATTCGCCTCCCGATAAAACATAATTACCAATAGATATTTCGGAAGTAATGTAATGTTCTCTAATGCGTTCGTCAATTCCTTTGTAATGTCCGCAAAGTATAATAATATTGTTAAGTAAAGATAAATTATTGGCTCCTTTTTGGTTCAACAAAACACCATCGGGGCTTGTGTAAATTATTTCGTCATAATTACGTTCCGATTTTAACTTTTCAATACATAAAGCCACAGGCTCAACCATCATAACCATGCCAGCTCCGCCGCCATAAGGTGCATCGTCAATATTATTGTGCTTATTGGTAGCATAATCGCGTAATTGATGCAAGTGAATTTCTGCATGCCCTTTTTGCTGTGCTCTTTTAACGATAGAATGGCTAAAAGGTCCATCAAATATTTCGGGAAATATGGTAATTATATCAATACGCATTTTATTTGCTAATTTTGAGATTTATAGGATTATTTGATAAGATATATAATTGAAGCAAAAGTAGTATTTTTTATCACTACTAACCGACTAAAATAAAACGAATCATTTAAAAACCTTATGGCAAGTAATATATATATGAGTTTCGCCCTTACAGGGCTTAAAATTTTTGAGTATGTATTTTTTTTACCATAATATCGTTCCTACGGAACTATTTTCAGCAACGTAGTTGCAAAACTTTGGTAACAAAATGCATAAAAAAAACTCAATAAAGTGCCGTAGAGCCTGTCCCGCTTTTGTGCGGGACACGAAACAAGAACTTTTAAAATTAATCGGTTAGTAGTGATTTTCTATATAAAAAGTCTCCTTTTATTCCATTAACAGATAGTTTCTCGTTTCCAAAGGCTATTATTCCTTTTGCAATAACAGTTTCAGGCAATCCTTTTAATCGAAATCCTTCATAAATATTGCTATCACAATGCTGGTGTTGATTTTCAAGACTGATAATTGCCTCTTTTTCAGGATTCCATATTACGATGTCAGCGTCTTTGCCCACAGCAATACTTCCTTTACAATGCGAAAGTCCAAATATTTCGGCAGCCCGAGTTGAAGTAAATGCAACCCATTGTTGCAATGTAATT
>CAYTJB010000114.1:1757-3222 GCA_964437995.1 uncultured Bacteroides sp.
TTTTTCCTATTGATACACCATAAGTATATAATAATGAAGTTCTATACTCAATACTTCCTGCTCCATTCGGGATTCTTGTAAAATTGTGTTTGCCCACATCTTTTTGTCCATACAAATTAAATGGACAATGGTCTGTGCCAATAGTATCAATAAAGTTATTAGACAATTGCTGCCAAAGTATTTCATTATGCATTTTGGAACGTAATGGCGGGCTTATCACATATTTGGCTATTTCAAAATCATCACTATCATAAACCTCCTCGTTCAAAAGTAAATAATGCGGACAAGTTTCCACAAAAACATTTTCATTTTTATATTTTTTAATAATCTCAATAGATTTAGCAGCTGATATATGAACTAAATAAACTTTACAATTAGCTTCTGCAGCCATTTTAAGTACTTTTTCAACGGCTTCGGCTTCTACTTCAGAAGGTCGCGAAAGTGCATGATAACGAGGTGTAGTTTTTCCTTCTTTTATAAGCTGTTGCTGCATTGCAAGCACTTTATCGCCATCTTCGCAATGTACAGTTACCAAACCATTGTATTTAGCTACAACTTTCATTACTTCAAACAACTCATTGTATGAAATGCCTATACTACCTTTGTATGCCAAATATGTTTTAAATGAAGTAATTCCTTCGTGTTTAATGCAATGTTCTATTTCATCGGCAAGAGAATTGTTCCACCAAGTAATGCCAACATGCAACGAATAATCAATACAAGAAGTTGATGCAACAGCTTTTCTTTTATACAAAGCCTCTAACAAAGATTCTCCTCGTGAAGGTGTAACAAAATCAATAATAGTAGTAGTTCCTCCGGCTAAAGCAGCCATGCTTCCTGTATAAAAATCATCGCTCGAATTGCCTGCAGGTGTTGGTAAATCGAGATGCACATGCGGGTCAATGCCACCGGGAATAACATATTTACCTATTGCATCTATTAACTTTACAGACGAATCGGACAATACAATATTTTTCTCTATACGAATAATCTTAGCATCTTCAATCAAAATATCCGCTTCAAAAGTATCGTTGGTAGTAATGATGGTGCCGTTTTTTATTAGTATTAAAGTCATTTTTGTTACTAGATTGTTGGTTATTAAGTTATTAGTGATTAGTTAATAAGCTTTGGACATTATTTTCACTTGCCACTTTTCTACTTGTCGCTTCTACCCATCATATTTGTTTCCAAAGCCTTTATATTATTAAAAAATTACCAAATCAAGCAATTACCTTACATCCACTTTCAGCAAACATTCTTCTCCAATAAAAGCTTTTAGTTGATCTCCAATTTTTACTTTACCAACACCAACAGGCGTTCCCGTAAAAATTAAATCGCCAATTTTAAGTGTAATAAATTGCGAAACATAAGCAATAATGGTATCAACAGTAAAAATCATATCTTTTGAATTTCCTTTTTGCACGGTTTTACCATTTATATCAAGTTGGAAATCAATATTTTGTAT
>CAYTJB010000114.1:3232-3694 GCA_964437995.1 uncultured Bacteroides sp.
TGTATATCGTTAAAATTACTTTTATCTATAAATTTACCTAAAGGAGCTGCATTGTCAAATGCTTTGCTCATTTCCCAAGGCAAACCCTTTTCTTTGCAATGTTGTTGCAGGTCGCGTGCTGTAAAGTCAATACCAACGGTTATTTCGTTATAATAAGTAGGTGCAAACTTAGGCTGAATATGTTTCCCTACTTTATTTATACGAATAACTAATTCGGTTTCATATTGTATATCTTTCGAGAAATCAGGATAAAAGAAAGCCTGATTTTTGGGTAATAAACAAGTGTCTGGTTTTAAGAAAAAAACAGGCTCATTTGGCAATGGACTATTTAATTCTTTGGCATGTTCGGCATAATTACGACCAATACATATAATTTTCATTTTGTTCTTTTTTATATAGTGATAGCCTCACTTTGAGTGAAACTATCACTATAAACTTTATTTATTAAATCCTCTTAATTTT
>CAYTJB010000114.1:3790-9207 GCA_964437995.1 uncultured Bacteroides sp.
AATACTTCTTCTACTGATTTTCCTTTATATTTTCCAAAATTAAAAACTTCAATATTTTTTTCGTCAAAAATAATATGACCTGCCAAATCGGCATTTTTATTTTGATACGAAAAATCGTGTAAATCTTTCACGTTGTTTGATATAGGTGTAGAAACATTTCCTTTAAAATCCTTATATTCCACATTTTCATATCTATCAAGTTGTGCTTTAAGTATTTCGTACGTTGCAACGGTATCAGCTTCGGCACTATGAGCATTCTCAAGGCTTTCGTTACAATAAAATTTATAAGCAGCAGCTAAATTGCGAGGTTCCATCTTATGAAAAATATTCATAACATCCACAAATTTGCGATTTTTTATATCAAAATCAACATCGGCACGCAAAAATTCTTCTACCAATAACGGAATGTCAAATTTATTGGAATTAAAACCCGCTAAATCACAATTATTTAAAAATTGGTTTAACTCATTGGCAATTTGTGCAAAAGTTGGTTTATCTTTTACATCTTCGTTGGTAATATGGTGAATGGCTGTTGCTTCGGCAGGAATAGGTATGGTTGGATTAATAAGCATTGTTTTTACATCTGTGCTTCCATTTACGTTGGCTCGTAAAATACAAATTTCTACAATTCTATCAGTTCCAACATTAACGCCAGTAGTTTCTAAATCAAATATTGCCAAAGGACGGCTTAGGTTTAATTCCATGTTATTGTTTTTTGTGTATTAACGTAATATCTTTGTATATTTCTTTTTCTGTAAGTTCTCTGTCGGGTATAATGAGTTCAAATTCAAAAGGATTTATAGTATTTCCTTCAAATTTCAGCAAATACTCACCCGGCAGCAAATTTACAATATATTTCCCTGAATTCTTGTCGGGAGTGCATTTATCTTTAAACAAAGCTGTTTTTTTATCAATTACAGTAATTTTAATATCTTCAATAGCAAACATAGTATCACTAACTTTTGATTTGGATTGAGTAGAATCACTTATGATAATTTTACCTGTAATTACAGTTTTTGTGGGCGGTATATCGTTAAAAATAATTCTGCAAATATCTCTATCGCCTATTCCATCTTTCCTGAAAGCATTGGCGTAAGCATATCTGCCCGATTGAGTAAAGGAAATGGTTCTTTCGTCATCTGAGGTATTTATAGGAAATCCAATATTTTCGGGTTTAGAAAATGTATTTGTAAGTTTATCCCATTTTGCTTTAAAAATATCGTAACCACCCATGCTGTTTGTCCTACCGAACAAAAATACAGCGTTTCGCCATCTGGTGCAATATACGGATAGTTTTCGTCGTATTCGGTATTGATGTTTAGTCCTAAATTTACGGGTTTAGTCCACTCTCCCGAAGGCAATTTGCGACTATAATACAAATCTTTTGCACCCATGCCACCCTCGCGATTACTCGAAAAAAACATAGTTTGCTTGTCGGGCGATAAGCAGGCTGCCTGTTCATCTTTGTTAGAATTAATTTCTGAGCCTGCATCTAAAGGTCGCATAAAACTTTTGCCTTTGAAGCTTGAAATTAAAATATCTCCCATTGTTTTGTCGCTATCGTAATGAATAACTATGGTGCTACCATCGGCGGTTAAACCTGTGCAATCTTCTGAAAATGTTGTGTTTATAGTTGCAGGCAATCGTTTTGGTTTTTCCCATTTTCCATTGTTGAAATTACAAGAAAAAATATCTGAAGTATTGAAACCATCAAAATCAATCAAATTACCAATATTTCCACGTCTTTTGGATGTAAAAACTAAAAATTTTTCATCGGCAGAAATGTAGGGCTTAAAATCGGGTGTAATACTATTTATTTCGTTACCCAAAAACTCAATACTTACATTTATTGGCTTTTTTATCAGCACTTTAGCATTTTCGCATATTTCAATTTGGCGAGTTGCAGGAATATAGTTTTTGTCCTTATTTTTTACCAATTCAATAAACTTGCGATAGTAATTTATCGCATCATCAAAACGCATCAATCTTTGATTTGCAAAAGCTAAGTCGTACCAAGCGTTTGGGTCGCACTTTGGCTGTTTGGTAACAGTTTCAAGCAGTTTTAGTGTTTTATCTTTTTCAATATTCAAATTGAGATAACATAATGCTAAATTATGCTTGTAAGTTACATTAGTGCTATCAGTTTTTAATAATATCAAATATTCATCTATTGCTTTTTTGTAGTTTCTATTGTCATACAATTCCTTAGCAAAATCTTTATCGCCCAAAACAACTTTGTTTTTTTGGGCAAAAATTATGCTTGGAAATGCTAAAATTAATACATAAACTAAGTATCGCTTAAACATAAAGTTCTATTTAATTGTTTATAATATAATTAGTGCTTGCAAGAAAACTATGAAATTTACTCATTTGGTTGTATAGGTTGCTTTGTCATTCCGAATCCCGAAACTTCGGGAAGGAATCTCAATTAATAATATGTTCATTTTTAATGAGATGCTTCCTACGTCAGCATGACAAAAGAGAAATTTGACAAAATAAAAACGGATGCCAAACAATAAAAATATGCGTTTTCTTTCTGACACTAATTAAGAAATCGAAGTTAATAAAAAAACAAAGTTAATAAAATTCACACAGTTTGCCTTTTTATCAAAAAAAAAATACTTACTTTGCAATTAAATTTATAAAAAAAAATGAAGAGAATCGTTACATTTGTAATCATTGTTTTGTTAGTAAATACAGCGTTTTCACAAGCTACTGTATATAAGTATCGTGTTAGTTTTAAAGATAAAACCAATTCGCCTTATTCAATTACCAATCCTTCGACATTTTTATCACAGAAAGCCATTAATAAACGTATTAATCAAGGAATACCAATTAATTTGCTTGATATTCCTGTTAACCAATGGTATATTGATAGTGTTATAAATTATGGAGCTATATTTATTAATAAATCAAAATGGTTTAACTCAATAATTGTAAGCCTTACTGATACTAACATATTACAACAAATTAATGCTTTGCCTTTTGTGCAGAATACAGAACTTGTTATTGCTGTTTATGGAAAAAAGAAAAAAAACAAGCAAAATGAAGAAGCAGAGAACAAAGCAACGAGCGTATATTTCAAACCTCAATATTATCAAAATTTTTATACCAGAAATGAAAATAATAATTGGAATGAAAGAGAAACCAAACTAACTCAAAGTATTGATTATGGACAAGCTTATTTGCAAATAAATATGTTGCATGGTACTTACCTTCATAATCAAGGTTTATTAGGGCAAGGGATGACGATAGCAGTTTTAGATGCTGGGTTTTGGCATGTAGATATTATGAATGCCTTTGATAGCTTATGGTTGAATGGTCAAATATTGGGTACACGTGATTTTGTAGTACCTGGCAATAATGTTTTTAACGAAGCAACACATGGGATGATGGTGTTATCAACAATGGGAGCAAATGCTCCCGGACAGATAGTAGGAACAGCCCCAAAAGCCAATTATTGGCTTATTCGTACCGAAGATGCTAATTCCGAAAACCTTATAGAAGAAGATAATTGGGCGAGCGGAGCCGAGTTTGCCGATAGTGTAGGGGCAGATGTTATTAATTCTTCATTAGGTTATACCACTTTCAACGACCCAACAATGAGCCACACTTATCAAGATATGGACGGAAAAACTACAAGAGTAACTTTGGCAGCCACAATTGCAGCTCGTAAAGGTATATTAGTAGTTAATAGCGTTGGTAATTCTGGTGCAGGTGCATGGAGATATATTGGTGCTCCTTCCGATGCCGATAGTATTATTTCTGTTGGTGCTGTTGATGCAAACGAAAATTATGCTTCATTCAGTTCAATTGGACCCAGTTACGATGGAAGAGTAAAACCTACAGTAGCAACATTAGGACAAGCTGCCGTTTTTGCAACAGCTGGTGGCATAGGCACTGGCAATGGAACTTCTTTTTCTTCGCCTATTTTGTGTGGTATGGCAACATGCTTATGGCAAGCATTTCCACAAAAAACAAACCAAGAAGTTATTGAAGCTATCAAACAAAGTGCAAATCAATACAACACACCTGATAGTTTTTTAGGTTATGGAATTCCAAATTTTCAGATTGCAAGTATCTTATTAGCAGGTAATAAGATACATAATTTTGATAGCGAAAATACTTTTAACGTATTTCCTAATCCTTTTGACGATGTTCTTTACATTGCCTATAATTCTGCTGATACCCAAAGAGTTCAAATAGAGGTTTATGATTTATCGGGAAAAAATTTGATGTCGGTTAGCGATATTCCTCGTCAAAAAGGTTATAACTCAATAACTCTCAATAATTTATTTGTTCTAAAAAAAGGCATTTATATTATTAGAATTACATCTGGTAATAAAACTTCTACACAAAAAGTGTTGAAAAAATAGCTATAACCTAACAGCTAATAAAGGTAAATTAGCTTCAAAAAGATATTTTTTAGAAAAATGTTGCCCGAACAATCGTTGGAAAAGATTGGTTTTGTGAGGTAAAAAGACAATTAAATCAATATTGTTTGTTTTAATAAATTTATCAATTTCTTCATGTTTATCAGCACCTTCAAGAACGTTGCTATAAAATTTTCCAGCTTTAGCTTCTTTAGAAAAATTCAAATTTAATTCATCCATTTTTGAATATGCTCTTAGGTAATCTTTCTTTTCTACAATATGAACGCAAAATAGATTGACATCAAAATTTTCTAACAAGTTAAATGTTCGCCTAATCAGCACATCATCAGAAGTATGCAAATCAGTAGCATACATAATATTTTTAATTCCCAAATAATTATTTATTTCAGGGACTGCTAAAACTGGAAATCTTAAATTATCAATTATTTGAGATGCTGTACTCCCAAAAACATTTGAACTTTCACCTTTTCCTTTTGTGCCAATCAAAACTAAAGATGGATGATAATCATCACAAAAATCAATAAGGTCAGCCTCAAAATCGGTACTGGTTAAAACTGTTTTAATGGTAACACCTAAAATATTCTCATTTTGTAACTTTAGCGTCAGCTCATTTTGCAAATCAAGCATTTTACGCTTAGCATTTTGCTCAATTTCAAGATTTAATTCGGGATTTACAAAGGAATTAACATCATAAGCAACCGGAATGCTTGATGTTAAAATTTTATCAAAATAAGTATGAAACAAACATATTTCAGCCTTATTTATTTTGGCAATTTCAAGTGCATACTTGCAAGTAATAGCTGTATGCTCCGAAAAATCGATGGCTACAATAATTTTTTTCATAGTAGAAATATTAAAATTGATTTATATCTTTAAATCAGCAAAAAAATATTGCAACTTATTGGTATTAAACCAGTCAGATTTCTAAAACCTGACATGTTTGATATATTATCGTTGAATAATTAATTTTTGTTTTTCTATAAATCCTTCAGATTTAACTTCAACCATATAAATTCCATTGCT
>CAYTJB010000115.1:0-9113 GCA_964437995.1 uncultured Bacteroides sp.
TTACAACTCTGTGAGCAAAAGCAGCATCACGTTGTGAGTGTGTTACCATAATAATTGTAGTTCCTTGTTTATTTAATTCCGATAAAAGGTTCATAACCTCAATACCGTTTTTTGAATCTAAATTCCCTGTAGGCTCATCAGCTAATATCAATTTTGGATTAGGCACAATGGCTCTTGCAATAGCTACACGTTGCTGTTGTCCGCCCGATAATTGCTGTGGAAAATGTTTTCTACGATGACCAATTTTCATACGTTCCAGAATATCCATTACCATTTTTTTACGTTCAGAACTTGCAATTTTTAAATACAGAAGTGGTAATTCAACGTTTTCAAAAACATTTAATTCGTCAATCAAGTTAAAACTTTGGAAAACAAACTGAATATTCCCTTTTCGGTATTGAGTACGCTTACTTTCGTTGTGTTTGGCTACATCCACACCATCAAATAAATAAGCACCATCTGTTGGATTATCAAGCATACCAAGAATGTTTAATAATGTAGATTTTCCGCATCCCGAAGGACCCATAATAGCAACAAATTCACCTTGTTTTACTTGTAAACTTACGTTATTTAACGCAGTGGTTTCAATTTCATCGGTTTTAAACCGTTTTGTTAGATTAACTGTTTGTATCATTGCTATAATTTTTAATTAAACATAATTAAGCAGCAATTTTTGTTCCAAACATTACAATAAATTGATTATTAGTTATTTATAATAATCTCAAAACTTTATTTTGTAAATATTTTTTACAGTTGTATGTAAACTTTATTTACATTATTATAATTTATTGTATTTGTTAATTCTACTTTACTAAATTAAATATTTTTAATGCCAAAGGCATTATATGTTTATAGAAATTGATTGTTTAGGTTAATGTTCGACCCCATCGGAGTCGTATATGTATTAATTTATTGATTATCTATAAATATTTGAACCCGCTGGGTTCAGTATTTTATGCTAATTTTTTAAAATGGTAAATTAGAATTAAAGACCTATAACATTGGTTTGATTAAGTTGCATTTTTATTATCCTAATTGTTTATAATTAAGAAAAAGTGCTTGCATTGGATGCAAACACTTTTCTTTTTTTGCTCTTCATGCCTATACCTTAAATTTTATATAACGGTTGATGGTATGTTGTTGTTACTGCCAATTTTTAATCATTATATCTATAATTTGTCTTTTTTACTATCTCTTTTTTATCAAAATGTATCTCAATGTATGCAAATCTTGCTATATCTAATTGATAAACAAAAGTTGAATCATCGGAATAGTTTTTTGCAAAATCAGTACCTAATAGTTTTATCACTTCTTGTTTAGTCAATCCCTCTGTCAAGCCATTTTTAATTAATGAACGAGCCATCTCATATGGCTTGGGATTGTTCTCAAACCATACTTTTTTATCAAAATCCTCTGGTGTCAAATACTCATAATACCCCGTTGTATTTAAATATAAAATGAATCCTATTGGTATCAAACCAATCAATAAGCCATAAGAAAAATTAGGTCGTCTATTCCTTAACAATCTATATGGAATTAATACTAATAACAACAAAATCAATCCGAAACCATAGATACAAATGTAATCCTTTGATTCAGTAATAGGTTCATATTCAATGTGTAGCATCCAAAAAAAGGCTACAACTCCTATTATCAATCCAAGTATTATCAGTGAAATCAATCCACCACCAATAATCGATAGTATGTTTTTTAATCTTTTTGCCATTTACATTTAGTTATTAATGTTCGTGTCGTTCTCTTTGTTTGCAAACAACATAATAGCGTTTTATTCATCGTTCCTGCACAAAAATAGATAAAAAACACGATAAATAACAAATAGAAAGAATTTATTTAATAGTAATGAGAAAATGATAAATACAACGCTATTATGTTATTACAATTTTGTCGTTTATTTTTAGATTTTTAATTTCGTCTTCTGGTATTATTATCTTTGTAGTTGTATTATTGATTGTTATGGTCAATACATTATTTTCAATGTTTATAACTTGCCCAACAAGTTGAATTTTTGTATCGTTAAAAATATCATTTGGCTTTCCTTGCTTTTGTATTTTTCCGTTTTCAATTATGTAAACAAAATCCGATAATTTAAAAACTTCGTTTATATCGTGGCTAACCAATAAAGTTGTTGCTCTGAAATTTTTATGTGCCTGAATTATTTCATATTGTAAAATATTTCTCGTTTCGCTGTCTAACGCTGATAAGGGTTCGTCTAACAATAATATTTGCGGTTTGCGTGCCAATGCTCTTGCTACTGCCAACCGTTGTTGTTGTCCGCCCGATAGTTTTGCAGGTTTTCTTTCACATAATCCTTTTAGGTGGAAAATATCTAATAATTCGGAAACATATTTTTTTTCTTTTTGTGGTTGAGCATATAAAAGATGTTCTTTTACAGTCATATTAGGAAACAAAGCATAATCTTGAAATACAAATCCAATGTTTCTTTGTTGTGGTTTTATGTTTATATTTTTTGTGCTGTCGAACCAAATTTCGTTTCCAACTTTTATATATCCGCTATCGGGTTTTGTTAAGCCTGCAATTATTCGCAAAAGTGTAGTTTTGCCAACACCCGATTTGCCAAAAAGAGTAACAAATCCATATTTAGGAATTTTTAAATGAATATCTAAAATTTCATTCCCATTCGTGGTATGAATTGTTTTTTTTATATACAGTTCTATTAAAAGTTCTTCCATTTCGAATATTCTTTATTAACACTGTAAACAAAAAGCAAAACAAGGAAACTAAATAATAATAAGAAAAAAGCGTATTTATTTGCTGCATCAAAATTTAAAGCTTGAACTTCATCGTAAACTGCAAGCGAAGCAACTCGTGTTTTGCCCGGAATATTACCACCAATCATCAGAATAACACCAAATTCGCCAATAGTATGAGCAAAAGTCAAACATACGCCTGTTAAAATTGCAGGTTTTATATTTGGCAATAATACTTTAAACATGGTTGTTAATCTCGATTTTCCTAATGTATATGAAGCATCTTTGAGCGAAATAGGTAAATTACTAAATCCGTTTTGGATTGAGTTTACCATAAACGGAAAATTAAAAATAATAGAACCTATTAATATTCCTAAAAAGGAAAATGCCAGGCGAATATCAAAATATTTATCTAAAAAACTGCCAAACCAATGATTTGGACTAAATGCCAAAAGCAAATAAAATCCTAAAACCGAAGGTGGTAATACCAACGGCATACTTATAAGTGTTTGAATAATAGCTTTGAAACGAAATTTTGAATATGTTAAAAAATAAGCAATAGGAATACCAACAATAAACAAAATAAATGTTGTAAATACTGCTAATTTTATGGAAATCCAAAAGGTTTGAAAAAAATATTCGTTCATTTTTATTGTAAAATTTATTTTTCGTTCGGTAATTTAATACTAAATGCAAATCAAGGGTTAATTTTTTTTGCCACAAAGGCTCTAAGACACTAAGAATCAATTATTATTTTTGTATCGTATTTTTGATTTTGGTTTAAAACTTTCGTGTCTTCTTGCCTTAGTGGCTATAATTTAATCTTTTATAGATTTCATTTCGGTATAAAACCATATTTGCCAAATATTTTTCTGGCTTGTTCTTTTTCAATAAATTGAACAAATTTTAAAACATCTTTATTGGTTTCTGAATTTTTAACGATTACATAGGCTTGTTCTAATTTTGAATATGTTTTTTCATCTATCCGAAAAAACTTGCCTTTGGTTTGCATTTCAGGTGAAAGTGCTAACGAAAGTGCAATTATACCAACTTCTGCATTACCTGTCAACACAAATTGTGCAGCCTGCGATACGTTTTCGCCTTCTACAATTTTATCTTTTACCTGTTCGTAGATATTGTAATATTTTAAACATTCAACCGCCCGTTTTCCATAAGGTGCATGTTTTGGATTGGCAATGGCAATTTTTTTTACCTCATTGCTTTTTAATAAATTAAACCCTTTTGAAACGTCTAATTTTGAACTCCACAAAACCAAATGCCCTATTGCATAAATTTTTGGTTTACAGCCTGCTAAATTTAAACTATCCAGCTTTTTAGGATATGAAATATCGGCAGAAAAGAAAATATTAAATGGTGCTTTATTTACAATTTGCTGATACAAATTTCCTGAAGAACCATAAATTACTTCAATTTTAATGGTTGGATTTGATTTTTTAAATTCATTCGTCAGTTCGTCCATTGCAAATCGCATATCTGCTGCGGCTGCAATTGTAATTGTTTGTGCCAATAAATTACTTACCGAAATTAAGCAAAAACACAAAATAATCAATATTCTTTTTTTCATGTGTTTAAAATTTGTTAATTTATTGATATTAAATATTATAAACAAACCGCTTAGCGGTTATCTGCATTCTTAATCATTCTCGGTTGGTGTGCTATTTATTGCTCATGGATATTTCATATTTTTAGTTTTTAAAATGGTTGCTAACGCCAGTTCGTCTAAAAACCTCCGTTTATTTATTTATATCGTGTTTCAGTGGCGTCGACGGTTCTGGGCTTTATGCAGGTGGGATTTCACCGCACCAAACTTCTGGTAAAAATACAAATGTTTGATAGAAACCTTCAGCCCTACTTACATAAAACACTTGTTATCGCTAGTGCTTCTATTTCTTTTTCAGATCTTTAACCTTTTTTTTTGCGAACTCTTTTTCTTCTTCATCTCCATACTTCATCGTTAGGTTGTAGTATTTAATAGCTTGTTTGTAGTTTTCTTTTTGTTCATAAGTTTGAGCAATGTTTAGCAAAATAACGTGGTCTGTAGGCTCTAATTTTTCTGCTTTTAGAAGCACCTCAAGTGCCTTATCAAATTCATTTTTTAGAAGATAGACTATTGATAAATTTGATAAGCTTACAACACGGTCGGGATAATTACGCAGAACTGCCAAAGGTATTTTTTCCATATAACCAATCAGTTCAGTTTCTTCCTCATTACTTAAATAAAAAGAATACAGTTCTACAAAATATTTCTGAATGGCTTCTCCCATTGCAATGTCATCAGCAGGCTTGTTGTCTGTCCATAACCATTTATTATCAATTTCTACAGAATAGTCAATGACTTTAATAATTTCGTCTGTGAAATTTTTGAAGTTTTGCCTTTCTCCATACATATAAATTTTGCCTAACCTCATGTCTAATCTTGTTGGAAATTTGTTAATGCCTTTTTCAATGGCTAAAAATCCTTTTTCCAATTCAGTTTCATCATAAAGTTGAATGTAGTTTAATTCCTTAAAAGGGTCTTTCAATATATGGTTTGAGTCAGCATACGCCTTATTGTATATCATTACATCCTTTATGCTTTTTTCAATATAATAATTAAAATAAGCAACATATAATTCAGGGTCATTACTGTTTACTGTTTCCCATTTTTTAAGAATTTTATACTGTTCAAAAGTGTCCTTTTTATTCATGAGCTCATTGAACTGCTGCTTAAAAGTTTGTCCAATTGCATGATTAAAAAATAAAGTAAAACAGTAGATTAAAATTACTGTATATTTTGTCATTTTTGCGTTTTTCATGTGTTTAAAATTTATTAATTTATTTATATTTAATGGTATAAAAAAACCGCTAAGCGATTATCTGCATCTTAATCATTCTCGGTTGGTGTGCTATTTATTGCTCATGGTAATTTCATATATAAATTGTTAATCGCTCAATTTGAATAGCAAACACAAAGGTAATGTTTTTTAATTATTCCACTTATAAATCCAAATTATTTAATTCTGGAATAATTTCATTGTTAATTTTTTGAATTGCTTTTTGCTGAGCATCTTTTAAGGCGTTTTCGTAATCGCGAATTTGCATACCTTTAAAATTGGTAAATCCATTGCTAAAGATTTCGGCATCTGTTTTATTATCGATAATAGAAATTTCGCAATCAATATAAACAATATAAAGGTCGTTTTTTTCAAGATAAGCACCTTTAGTAGTTTTGCATGAAATTTTAACGGTAACATCGGCTTTTTGCTTACTATCGGTAAAAGAAAATAATTTTTCGGAAAGTTCTTTCTTAAAGCCATTTCCAATGGTTTTTCGTTGCGAAGGATTGCCAAAATCGGTTTCTTCAATTTCCATAAATGCTTTTTTACCTTCTACTTCTACGGTAATTTTACATTCGGGAATATTGCTTTCAAAAGCAAATAATTGACTGCTTAATTTATCTTTTGCAATATCTCCCATAATGGCTTCAATATCCAATGCAGCTTTAATTTGCTGAACTTTTCCTTTGTTGGTAACCTTTGCAGTTGAAAGAATAGCTTCGCCACCAATATTGGTAATAATTTTTTCGTCCAGTACACTTTTTCCTTTTACAAACGTAAAACGCAATGGTAATGTAGAAACAGGTGTTGGTGTTTTGCTCGTTTTTGCATCTTTATAAGTAGCAGATACTACGATGTCTTTATTAATAGGTGTTGAAAGACTTACAAAAAGCTTATCAATATTGGGTTTTAATTGAATATTATGTAAAATCCCTTGTACTGAGTTGTAAATTTCGGTGCCTAAATTTATACTTCCTTTGGTGGGCGAAAAAATAGTAAGTTCATAGGAAAGATGTTTTTTAATAACATCAAATGCTTTTAAATAAGAAATAATGGCATTGTTATAATCAGCCGTTTCTTCGTATTCGTTGGCTTTTTCGTAAAAACTTAAGGCTCGTTTTTTTATATCGTCTAATTTTTTGGCTTTTTTATCAGCATACAGTTTTTTTGATAGTTTATAAAACACCCAATATTCATTATCGTTTCCCCACGAAGCCGATAATTCATAACCTTCCAAATTTTCTTTGATAGACGTATTGGTATAAGTTTTAAATTCTTCTTTTAGTTCGGCTTTATTTTCAAATTGGTACAACATCGAATTTCCTGAAATTTTTATAGAAATTTCCGAAACCAAATCATTTAAAGCATTGTTGCGGGCTACAGAAATGTAATTTTCGCTCATGCCCGATTTTTTTGCCATTCCAATGCCTATGTAATAATCATTCATTACCGGACGGCTGTTAACCCATTGTGGAATTGAGTTTATAGGTTGTTCAACAACAGCTTGCTGTGTTTTACAAGCCTGAAAAACGAGGAAGCAAGCAAGAAGTAAAAAATGTGTTTTTTTAATCATAATAATAGGTTTTCAAATATTTTTCAAATTTATGAAAAAATGCAATACCATCAGTTTTGGATTACAATAAATTATAGCTGTAATCCCGAATTTTCGGGATTACAGCTACCGTATCGGCATTATACTAAATCCTAACAGACTAATTTATAATAAGTAATGGTATATAAACAATACGTCAATGGTAATGGGGAACGAGTGAAGTAATCTCAACTGTGAGCAAATCATTGGATTGCTCTGTGCCTTGCTATAAAGGCGTTGTAGTTTGTTTTATCGGTTTTATTGCCTGCCCACAGATAGGGATAGATTTTTAAATGCGTAGTCCCGAAATTTTTGGATTGTACTAAACAGAGTCTTTTCCCAGCCCCTATTTATAATTCATTCATCTCCTAATTGTAATAAACACACTTTCGCAAACTCCTTTTTCAATTAATTGGTTTTTAATATCATCTGCTTCGTTTTTATTGGGTACGCATCCAACTTGAACTTTGAAGAATCCATTATTCAAAATAACACCAACCGTTAAATCAGTATCTCGGTTTATTGTTCTTGCTAATTTTTTAGCTTTATGTTTTGATATAAATGCACCGCACTGAACGTAAAAATTATTGGTTTGAGTACATATTTCTCCCCAAACTAAGGTGTTTTCGCTATTTTGATCAGTTTGTAACGCTTCATTAAAGTTTTCAACATTATCTTTAGTTGTAAAATTTTTAGAGGCTGGAGTTGTAATATCATCATTACCAAACTTAGGTAACTCCAATACATTCTCATTTTTTAACTTTTCATCTAAGTATTTTTTAATTTTAGCTGCCTCTTTCTTAGTACTTACACAACCTACATGAACTTCGTACTGCCCATTATTTAATACAATTCCAACTGCTATATTTGTAAATTGATTAATACTCATAGCCAATTTCATTGCATTATCTTCGCTTTTAAATGTCCCATATTCAATATAATAGTTGCCAATTTGGGTACATGTTTTCCCCCATATTATCACATTATTTTGATATTTCTGTTGGTCTTTTACTTCTGTATCAGCTTTAATTAAATGATTGTTTCGTAATACTGAATTTTTTGTATCTTCAGTATCTTCGGTGCCTTCAGCAACCTTAATGTAAAAATAATCTCCAACATTATCTTCTAATAATTTACGTTTTATTTCTTCTGCTTCTTTCATTGTGGGAGTGCATCCAACTTGAACTTTATACAAATCTTTTATAAATAAAACACCTACCATTAAATCAGTAGTCTGTTTGATATACAAAGCCAATTTCATAGCATTGTTTTTAATCTTAAATGCACCACACTGAACAACATAGTATCCATTTTGAGTGCAAATATTACCCCAAACCAACATGTCTTTTTCAACCTCAACTTGATTTTCGGCATTAATTTTTGTGTTTTTATTATCAATTATTTTTGAAGAAACAGGAGGTTTCGATGGTTTTGTATTAATATTTCTATTTTCATCGGTTAAGCTATCCGTTATTATATTTTCATTAGGAAGTTTTGATATAGTGTCAATACTTATTTTTTCATTAGGTACGTTATTAGTTATTTTAGAAGTACGAGGCTTTTGTGTTGTTTTATCACGTCCTTTTTTGCTAATTGAACGCTTTGTTACTTTATTATCAGTAAGATTTGATTTTGTATCAACATTTATATTTTCGTCGGTTAAGTTGTCCGTAATTTTGTTATCAGGAATGTTTGATGTTGTATCAATACCAATATTTTCTTTATATAAACTATCTGTTATTTCCAAAATAGGAAGTTCTGGTGTAACTTTATTTATATTTTCATCGGTTAAGCTATCCGTTATTATATTTTCATTAGGAAGTTTTGATTTAGTGTCAATATTTATATTTTCATCAGTTAAGCTATCTGTTATTTTTGTATCAAGAAGTTCAGGTATAGTCTCAGCATTTATATTTTGGTTGAGTAAACTATCGGTTTTTATAAGTGTATCGTTTA
>CAYTJB010000116.1:0-7167 GCA_964437995.1 uncultured Bacteroides sp.
TAACAACCGATGATTTTGAAATGCTTGTTATTGCTAATAAATAGTAAATTGAAAATAAATGTTTTTATCTGAACAATAATACCATTTATTCATTTTTTTTCGTGAAATTTGCAAATTATTAAGTGTTTTCTTAACACTTTTATTTATTATTATAAAAACTATTATTATGAAACGAGCATGAAAATCCTTTTCACCCAAGAGAATGATTATTAGCGAGTTCCATACGACAAATAAAAAACAAATAAAAAAATAAACGTATGAAAATGAATGTTCACTTCGAAGGAAAGAAAAAAGTAATTGCACAATTTCAAGATTATAAAGTAGTTACCGATCAGCCAATTTTATCGGGTGGCGATGCTTCTGCTCCATCTCCGTTTGAAATATTTTTATCGTCGTTAGCTACTTGTGCAGGTATTTATGTTAAAGGTTTTTGCGATAACCGCGAATTGCCTACTAATGATATTACTCTTGAGCAAGAAATTATAATAAATTCCGAAACAAGAGTGCTCGAAAAAATATCAATAAAAATATTTTTACCAAACTCTTTTCCCGATAAATACGACGATGCAATTATTAATGTAGCATCATTATGTCTTGTTAAGAAACAATTAAAAGAAAGTATAAAATTTGAAATTACTATTGAAAGAAAATAATTATTTATTCGGGACTTCTAAAAATTGCTTTTTTTTCGTTGAGCGAATGCTGGTAAAAGGTAACAGGTACAGGGTAACTGGTATATACAAACAAACCATTTACTAAAAACCATTCACCAGTCACCGTTTACCAGTCACCAATTAAAATTGTTCGCCTCGAAAAATCTAATTTTTAAAAACCCTCTATTTTCTAAATGGTAAAATATTGCTAAAAAATATTATAAAACAAAAATAAAAAACAAATCAATGAAACACAAAGAAATGGGGTTTAACTCAACATTAATTCATGGGGAAGAATTTAACGACAGTTTAGGAAGTGCAACAGTTCCAATTTATCAAACATCAACTTTTAAATTTAAAAATGCCGACCATGGTGCTGCATGTTTTGCTGGCGAAGATGATGGCTTTATTTATACTCGTATAGGAAATCCTACAATTGGTGCTTTAGAGCATTTAATTGGGAAGTTAGAAAACGGTTATAATGGCATTGCAGTTAGTTCGGGCATGGCTGCTGTTAATGTTATTTATATGGCTCTGTTAAACAAAGGCGACCATATTGTTAGTTCTGCTGCCGTTTACGGACCTTCTCGTGTAGTTATGGAAAAACACTGGTCGCGTTTTGGTGTTGAATCAACTTACGTAAATTCCGAAGATTTAAAAGCTATTGAAGCAGCAATTCGTCCTAATACAAAAATGCTTTTTATTGAAACTCCTGCTAATCCAACTATGGAAATTACCGATTTAGAAGGTTGTGCAATTATAGCAAAAAAACACAATTTAGTATTAGTGGTTGATAATACATTTTGCAGCCCAATGTTACAAAAACCTTTAGATTTAGGTGCCGATGTAGTTTTTCACTCAATGACTAAATTTATTAACGGGCATGCTGATATTGTTGCCGGTATTGTGGTTGCAAAAACCAAAGAGTTATACGATAAGTTACGTGTAATGATGATAAATATGGGTTGCAATATGGATCCAACGCAAGCATATATGGTTTTGCGTGGAGTAAAAACTCTTTCAATTCGTGTTGAAAGGCAACAAGAAAATGCTATGGAAATAGCTCGTTGGCTCGAAAAACATCCAAAAATTGAATGGGTAAAATATCCTGGGCTAAAATCGCATCCTCAGTACGAACTTGGAATTAAACAAATGGCAGGACCAGGTTCAATGATTAGCTTTGAAGTTAAAGGTGGAATTGAAGGTGGAAAAATTGTTATGGATAATGTACATTTAGCATTATTAGCAGTTTCGTTGGGCGGTGTGGAAACATTAATTCAACACCCAGCATCAATGACTCACTCAAAAATGGATAAAGCATCGCGCGAAGCATGCGGTATTACCGATGGTTTGGTTCGTTTTGCAGTTGGTATTGAAGATGTTGAAGATATTATTGCCGATTTAGATCAAGCTTTAGCTTTAATATAAATTTTTCGGTTTTTAATTTATAAATACCCACGATTTTATTGTGGGTATTTTTTGTTTTATATTCGTTATGTGAAGTTTGCAACTTCGCATTTAATAAATGTTAGTTTGCAACTAACTTTGTGCCAAAATGAAAATTATTTCTTCCTTTACTTTTGTCTTGAAACACCTGACCAAAGGGAAGAACGAGTACATTATAATAAAAAAACACTACAACAAGTAAAAGTATGCAAAAAATCAAGAAATTACGAATGCCAGCCCACTCTGTCAAAAATATAACCTTTGTCATACTGAACGCAGTGAAGTATCTGTTTTTGAGATTCTTCGCTAAGGCTCAGAATGACAAAGTAGTGCCTTGCTTTGCAATACAGACGTAAACGCCTTTGTAAGTTTTGTAATATTTTTGCCATTCACAGCCCCGCCCGCCTCGCGTAATTTCGTTGCTCACGCTGCTTTTTAGCGTTTTTTAGATGATTTAGTAACTCAATAATCATTAACAATTAACCATTAATCATTATTATTTAACGCTTTTTTGCTGAGGTCGGTCTTTTACCATTGACTATGAACCAGCTGCCGTGAGCCTGATATGCGAAGTTTGCAACTTCGCATTAAATAAATGTTAGTTTGCAACTAACTATTTCCGAAAATTGAAGTTACAAACTTCAATACAAAAAAAAGTGCGAAGTTAGGAAACTTCGCACAACTATATAAAACCGAAGTGTACAGTGGTGTATGAGGCTCTCCCTGCCAGCTAATTACTGGTAGGGCAGTCTACTCGATTAGCCCACGTTACTATTGATATTTTGTCCAAAAAGTTGGTTTTTAATAATTTGTAAGCTTTTCCTTCTGTTCAAGCACTATTTCTTTATTAAGTTTTGCGATATTACAAAAATACTCATTCACTACTAATGGGTCTCCCTGAGGGCTTTCATTTGCATTTCTAACCATACACATGGTACAAAACTCTTTATCTGTACATTGAATACATTTATGAAAATCTTTATTGCGCAAGTTCCTTAAATATTGAATTTTTACAGAATTTTCCCAAATATCAATGAGAGAAGTATCTTTGACATTACCAACAATATAATTCTGCCATCCAGCACATGGATATACATTTCCGTTGTCTGCTATGCAAATAGAAGAATGACAAACGCTACAAACAAAATCGTTCAACGTAATATTCTTTTTCTTTTCAGCTGCAATTTCTATTAGCTCCAAATATTTTGCATCATTCGCAAATTTGTCGTTAATCACTTCTTTGATTTCATTAATTGATAGACGGCAACTCAGATTTTGTGTTGTATGATTATAACTTGCTATTATGATATAATCATCTCCAACATGAATGTTATTCATTTTCGCCCATTTTATAACATCTTCATAACAGTTCTTATTTTGTCTTACTATAGGACAGCTTATTTGCAAAGGGATATCGTTTTCAATCAGTTTCAAAATTGCATTTTTTGTTTTTTCAAAACTTCCTTTCATTTGGGTAATCTCATCATGAACATTGGAATTCATTGAATATAATGAGACTTGAACACCTAAAAGGGGGTTTGCCTTCATCTCTTTAATAATTTCATCATTAAGTAAAGTTAAATTACTAAGAACATTTACTGAGAAATCATATTCTTTGCATTTCCTTAAAAAATCGCAAAAATTTTTGTGCAACATTGGTTCGCCGCCACTTAGAGTCAAATGCAATAACCTCATATTTTTACATTGTTTTAAAACATCATAAAACAAATCAGTTTCGATATGACTTACTTTGTTATCATGTGGAATATAACAATGTAGACATCTTTCGTTGCACTTGCTTGTAATTTCAATGTGCAAATTTGTAAGTTGAGGCTTACCTTGAAAATATTCTTCTAAAAATTCCTGTGTAGATTTTTCAGGATGCATAATAGTAGAATCCTTATTTATTATTCCAGATTCTAATGTCTTGTACGAAAACTTCATGTCTTTTTCATCGCACTCCCGTATTGTTTCTCCAGATAAAATAAATCCATCTCTTTCAAGCATGTAATAAAATTCTATGGCATCATTCTTTATTGTTCTAATGTCGACATCCGTAAACTGCTTAATTATTCTTTTTGCAAGCTCATCAATGTTTTGTGGTTTTTTATCTAAAACAGACATAAAAACTGCCCCACTTTCCGATATAATTTTATCACCGATGTGGGTTTCGTTACTACTCGCTTTTTTATATCCGAAATTTCTATTGTCCGTTATAAATCCAAAGGATTCATAGTTTCTGAATATAACATTAGATTTTTGCTTAAAAAACATATCAATATTCCTTTTAATAATCAGGCGACGAATTTTAATTATAACATCGCCGCCTGATTAAATTGTGCTTTAACGTCCACCAGGCTTTGGTGGATTACAAGGTCTGCCACTCGGCTTACTATTAGGATTGCATTCTGCCATCTGCACAGTACTTTGTGCCAAAATTTCAGGTTTTGTGTAACTCATAGTTTTTTCTCCTTTTTTTTTAATTATTACTTTTTTTATTAAACACTATGTAAATAATACAGAGCCAAAACTATTTTTCAATGCTTTGTCTTGTATTAATTTTACCTTATTTAAATATTACATTTATTACCTTACAAAAATACACTTTTTTTATTACAAATAATCAAAAGGCGATTTTGTGTTTTATAAGTAAGTTTTTTATTTATAAAACATAAATTTTAAAAACAAAAAAAGGTGCGAAGTTTCCGAAACTTCGCACCACAGGAGAGGCTCTCCCTGCCAGCTTAGGCTGGTATGGCAGTATACTCGATTAGTCGTAGTGCATTTTTATCTTTATTAGCTATCAAATAAACTTCCTTGCCCTGTTTTTTTAATTTTTGCTTCTTCAAACTTTAAATTGTCAAATTCAACATTTGGCTTCCCTTTGGCATTGAGTTCTTTTACAATTATCGTTCTCTTAAACTTATATTTATTTTCCACAACAGGGCGATAACTACATTGCAACAATTTATAGCCACTGTTAAATATTCCATTTTTAATAGGACTAACAGAAATTGCAAAAGGTTTGTAATAGTCACTCGGTACAAAATTATCAACTACAAGCATACCTTTTTCATCGTAAAATTGTTTTGGTATTTCGCTTAATGGTTTTATTTTGTCTGTTTTGTGATTTTGAGGTTTATTAGTATAAACGTAAGTTTTCGCCCTCTTTCTTTTGTAAGTAGGTGTTAAAAACCAATTAAATTCAAACGGAATGACTGATATTTTTTTGTTTTGCCAAAGTTCTTTTGTCCATTGATATTGAACTGCTGCACCGTTTCCAAAACAAATAATATCTTTTCCTGTTGATTGCATACATTTAAAAAAATGTTCAAATTTTGAAAAAGGTGGATTTGTAATGATAATATCTGCTTCATCATTAGCAATACTCATACATTCTTTGTCGGAATATGAGCCGTGAAAATTTGACTTGCTTCCAATAGGTGGTATTCTTAAAGTCTTTTTACCATCGTATTTTACAATAAACCCATCGTATTCATTCCATTGGTTGCTAAAAAGAGAACCCGAAAAGTCCAATTTTGAGCCGTCAAAACGAGTTGAAATAATTTGTTTTAATTTTAAGTTTTTAAAATTATTGTAAAAATAAATCCAAAATGCCGATTGTCCTGCATCATCGCAGTTCATATAAACCACTTTGTTTTTCCAATAATCTGTTCCAAAATGCTTTACAATAGTATCTACATCGTTATAAAAGGTATAACATTCGTCACTTTCAATAGTAACCATATCTTCATCATCATTGTATCTGCCTTTAGTTCTAGTCTTGTTTAGTCGCTCTAAATCAGAAAGACTCCCTTTCTCATTTACTTGAGGCAAATCGTTTATCGAAATCAATGGAAATATTTTTTGCCAAATTGCAGAACGCAATTCTTTGCTGTCGTAACTACACTCCCTACCTTTACCAACACTACTCCATTCTGGAAGATTGTAAATAATTTTTAAAATTTCGTCTGCATTGTCTTGAACTATTATTGGCAAAATCCATTCAAGTTTTTTACCTTTTTGTCCTTTCCAAGAATAACCACCACGTCCTCTGTGTAATTCAAGTTGTCCATCACAACTTTCTAAAATAACAAAGTCAATTTTATTTTTTGCCATAAATCTTAATTATTAAATGTTGAGTTTTAGAATAGCTTAATTTATGTTTATTGTGTCACTTTTGCATTACGCCTAACTCGTTTATATGTATGACAAACCCATACAAAGCACTCTATTTTGGGTGGATATGTATGACGAATGTCATATTTATTTATTATGCAAATATATTGATTATTTGTTACAAACCATCAAAAGGCGATTTTGTGTTTTATAAGTATGTTTTTTCTTTATAAAACGTAAATTTTAAAAACAAAAAAAAGTGCGAAGTTTCGGAAACTTCGCACAACAATTAATATCGAAGATGTTGAAGATATTATTGCCGATTTAGATCAAGCTTTAGCTTTGATATAAATTTTCTTTGGATTTTTATTTATTAATACCCACGATTTTATATTGTGGGTATTAATTATTTTTAATTTAGATGTTGTTAGTTTGAGAGACTCTCCCTGCCAGCTAATTACTGGCAGGGTGGTATGCTCGATTCTACGCTGGCATTCTATTAGTTAGTTTGAGTTTGTATCAAAATCTACATCTCTTTTGTCGCTCGTGTAATCATTGAATTTAACATCCTTAAGCAACTTTAATTGCTTTACATTATCAATTCGTTCATAATGTATATACTTTATATCTCCGCTTTCAGTAACAGAAGCAACAATTTTCATATCGTCCGATATTATCGTTTTTCCAACGCAAAACTCTGAATTATATCTAAATGTAATCCAAATATTTTCTATGAATTTGCTCTTATTCATTTTCTTGATTTTTAATAAACTCAGCTCTATGGTGATTTAAATACTTTTGATTTTCAGGAAACATGTTTGCCAATTTATCAGTTCGAGAAATTTTCAATGTTCGCAGGTCTTCATCTGATAAAATGTTGGAAATAATTATCTCACCATTTTCACGAAATGAGATTAAATATAAATCAAAGAGTTTGTCATAGCACGGA
>CAYTJB010000116.1:7177-9091 GCA_964437995.1 uncultured Bacteroides sp.
CACGGACTTAATAGCAATCCATTATATTTATCATATCGTTCGTATTCATCACAAACTTTATAAGCTTTTATATGTGATGCAATCAATACATTTTTATTAGAACAACCTGTTACAGAACATCCTTTCCATATATCTATTAGTTCGTTTCTATAATAACTCTGACCCAATCTTATTTTAATTAATGCTTTTTTCTCCTCTTGGGTTATTAACTTTTGTTTTTCAACCATTCTTAATTCTGCATCAAGAAGTAATTTGTCAATCTTAAATGGTTCCTTATTATCTGAAAAAAAGTTAGGTTACAAATCAAGTTTCTGAATAGAAGAATATATTTCCTGAGCTTTTATCCTAATTTTCTCAGGGACTTTATTTGCACTATTTATTATATACCGAAGAGCGTCAAGTTCCAAACGTTCTTTGAATATCTTTTTCCCTTTTTGTGCCCTTGAAGTACAAGACTTGTCAGTCCAAACTTCTCCATTATTTTTAAATTCATCAATTATTTCATGATTACTTGTTGAGTCTCTATACTTTTCAAAGGTGGAATAGTAATTGATGAAATTTTCAATACTAATACTTTGAAACATTTTCTTTATTCTTTCCATTTTTTATGTTTTAATTTATATCGATGTCGTCTATTTTGCTTGCGTACAACTGCGTGTTAGCTGTGGTTATTTATTCATAGTTATATTTAACTGGGTATGCTGCACCTTTTTTTCTATATTCTTCCGGAATGCGTTTTCTTAAATATAGTTCTCGAATTTCCATGTCCGCTTCTTCGCCAATAAAACCATACCGTTTATTTGTATGGTTTTCAAATTCTGGGAAATATTGTTTTCTTGCCAAATGCCATTCAAACGCTTTGTATACACCAACAATGATTCCTTTTTCTAATGCTAAAACAAAATCAGCTCTTTTCGCTCTTTCAACTCCAATTTTCCATGCAAATCGAACGGCATCATAATTATCTCTGTTGTTAATGCTTCGATTGATATTAATCATTATAACTTTGTGTTGTAGTTCAGCAGTTTCAGCTTTATATCTTGTAAGAATTTCATATGCGTTCATTGGCCCTATTTCGTTGCTATAATGTCCACCTGAAATATTTGTTGTTCCTGGAAACGCATCAATTAGTGCTGCTTCTACATGAATTGCTGTGGAACTATCTAAACCGTGCCGATGTATAATGTGTATTACTTCTAAGCTACTGTTTTTAATTTCTCTAATTCTTTTAAATTTCAGATCAAGTATTTCATCTTCTTCTTCGTTTGAAATAGAGCACTTTAAATGTTGAAAAACTCTATTCCCTTGCCCTTTACCAATATAAAATGTCTCTCCATTTCTTGGATCAATTAATCTATAAACATAATATTTTAATTCAGCAATTACTTCAGACGGAAATTCTTCAATTTTAAAATTATTCATAAGATTTCTAATTTTATTAGTTTATTGGTTTCGTTGGTTTTCCGCGTTATTGTTGTCTTATAATCAACGCCAACTAGTTTATATAGTATAATATTTCCTGCAAATATAAAACATAAATTATAATAAATTTTACAATTGTATTTATTTTGAAAAAAATATAAGTAAGCTGTGCAATTGAAGCTACAAACTTTAAAACTAAAAAATGCGAAGTTCAGGAAACTTCGCATAACAATTAACACTAATTGTTGTAATAACAACTAATTAATCATTAATATCCCATAAATATTTTTCATTTATACTTCAAAATTAATTGTAAATTTACACTTTCAAATATCAGTGTAATGAAAAGATTTATTACTTTAATATTTTTGCTTTTACTATTTAGTTCAAATGCTCAACAAGTAGCTTTAGTGCTTAGTGGCGGAGGAGCAAAAGGGGTTGCACATATTGGCGTTATTAGAGCCTTAGAAGAAGCAGGAATTCCTATTGATT
>CAYTJB010000117.1:0-2778 GCA_964437995.1 uncultured Bacteroides sp.
GATGGGATAATGACTACATTTTAAAAGTTTTAAAAAATTAGATGCGTTTGCCCTGGGACATTTTAGGGCTTCCAATCCAATTTCAAAATTAATCATTAACTTTGCAATTCTTTAAAATATATTTAGAATGAATACCATAGAAGTCTGCTTTACGCCAAAGCTTTACAGCGAAATTATTACAAAAGAAAATTTTATAGTGGTAATGGTAGATATATTACGTGCCAGCACCTCAATTTGTGCTGCTTTCCAAAATGGAGTAGAGGCAATGATACCTGTGGCATCGTTGGAAGAAGCCAAAGCCTACAAAGACAAAGGTTATTTAGTAGCTTCCGAAAGAGAAGGTATTGTTTTGGGGTTTGCTGATTTTGGCAACTCGGCTTTTAATTTTATGACCGAAGCTGTAAAAGGTAAAACCATAGCTTACAGTACAACTAACGGAACACAGGCTATTGAGTTAGCAAAAAATGCACAGGAGCTTGTAATTGGTTCTTTTTCAAATTTAAGTGCATTAAGCAATTGGTTAATCAAGCAAAATTCAAATGTAGTAATACTTTGTGCCGGATGGAAAAACAAATTTAACCTCGAAGATTCTATATTTGCAGGTGCATTAACAGAAAAGTTATTAGCCTCAGCTTTATTTAAAATGGATTGCGATGCAGCAGAAGCAGCTTTAGATTTATGGCATTTAGCAAAACCTAATCCATTGACATATATTCAAAAAGCAGCACATCGCATGCGATTACAAAAACTAAAATTAGACGATGTATTAGATTTTACTTTTCAATTAGACACTGCTCATGTAGTTCCATTGTTGAAAGATGGGGTATTGAAGGCTGTAAACAGTTAGGAGTTTTTGCTTACGTATTCCTTTTTATTCTGTGGTTTTTTCCTGAGTTGGTTCTTCTCCTGTACCTGTAGTTTGCATACGTTTAATAAAATCATTTTTCTTACGTTCTGTTGAAAGGTAGTAAGAATACGAAGCTTCGCTAGGTTTGGTAGATTCCAAACGTCTTTTTTCTGGTTTTTCCTGCGTAATAAAGTCGTTGAATGTCTTAATAGATGAGTATGCTTGCATTAAATTGTTGCTGTAATTAAAGAAATACCATTCCGATTCGCTTAGCTCAAAATAAAGTGTAAAAATATCGCCACTACGTTTTCTGATCAATTGCAAATATGCTTTTACATACTTATTAATTTGTGTTTTACCAATATTCCCTACACCAATATTACCCATCGAAATAAATGATTTTGATGCTTCGTCATAACGCATTTTTACATCTGTTAAAAACATGGTATAGTCTAATTTTTCAGGAACTTTACGCAACGAACCATATTTGCTAATCTCTTCGTTAATTTTTTCGGCTTCTTTTTCGCCTAAAATCTCCGAAATAGCTCTCATTACTTTTCCATTTTCTGAAGATTCAATTCCAGATAGGCTATTATTGGTATAAAAACTTTCAGCCATCAATTTTAATGCCTCACTACTAAAATAGAAATTAATAGGCATTACTAAATTAAAAAGAGCTTCGTTGTTTTTCATTTTATTGGTAACGTTTCCGTAGCTTTCCAAACTAACTCTACCTAATTTGCTATTGAGGTTGATGCTTCCTTCGCCAGTACTTAAACAATTATTTACATCCAATGTAATGATATTCCCAATTGTATCAGTATTTTCCAATTTATTTTTTGAAGCTACCTTATACTCATTTTTTTGTTTATCATAAGTAAGAAATCCATTTGCCGAAATAAAAGCAGTATCGCTATAAAACTTTTTAGGTTCAACAAAAGCAGTATATGTTTGCCCAAAATTTGAATACAATATTGCAGTTGCCAACTTTTTGCCATTAACATCTTTTGGCTCTCCTTCAATTGGTATCATAATTTTTTTAGGGTTAATTTCCGAGCTAAACTTTAGCCAACTTAAGTTTTCTTGACTACAAATATGATGGATTTGAGTCCCTCCTGCAAAATACAAAAGTTCATTATTGGCAGTAAGTTGCACATTGCCAGCAAAATCAAACGCAGGGCTTAACGCAAAATCCGAAGAATCGGTAATATATCCCGTAGCATACGTTTTTTTGTCAACGTCAAGACCTATTTTGCTGAAGAAAATTTGATGTTTTGTTTCGTTCTCGTCAATATAATCGTAATAACCATTGGCTGAATAAGTATTTTTGCCATATATAGTTGTTAGTGTTTTATAAAAACTATGGAACTTTGTTGCTGTATCAGCTAAAATAGTAGCATTAACAAGTTCTTGCATTTCGGCTTGTCGCAAAATTGTAACCCTTTCTTTATCAGGTGCAATGGCTACATCTGCAACTCTTATCAATTTAACATTCTCAACTGTTAAAATATAATCTTTTAAATTATACACAGCACTTGGCGATCTAAATCGTAAAGAATCTTGAGCGGGATGTGTTGAAATAAAATCGGAGCCAGGCAAATTAGCAGATAAGAGTTCTTTAAGCGACATTTTACTAATTCCTTCTCCACCTATATTTTTAGTGTTTTTCATCGCTAATTCGTCTTTATCCATTGACCAAATTAATATGTCCATATAACATATATATCTATTCATAGGAAAATTAACTATTGACATATCTCCGTTTGATTTAAACTCTCCTGTTCTTTTTTTGAAATCAATATGAGACTTATAGTTTTTTGTATTAAATGCCAAATCGGTTAAATCATAAGTTCTTAGTTGGAAATTTGCAATATCGGCATCAAATAAATGCTGTTTGAAATAATACATATTTGATTCAATTTCAGCTTTTT
>CAYTJB010000117.1:2788-5380 GCA_964437995.1 uncultured Bacteroides sp.
CCATTTTTCCTTTTCCTACCAAACCTTGAGGCATTAAAGTAAGATTTCCATATAATTTAGATTCACGATTATACATCAAAAAAGCACTATCTAATTGATAAGCAATTAATGAATCTTTATAGGGTCTCCAATGTATCCTTACATTTGTTGATGTCAATTGAGGATATTCAGTTAATGTGGTTTGCTCTTTTATATCAAAATTTTGAGCAATTGTATTCATAGAATCCGGATAAAAAATAAAATTATTTGACTTTGAAGTTGAAGTTAAATATTCTAATTTTCCATTTCCTCTAAGTCCTTGATTGCTTAAATCAATTTTGCTAAAATACCTACCTTTCCCATCATAAATAGGCATACCAGTTGGAGGTGTATTTTTAATAAATCCCAATGAATAATCAGACTGAACTCTAAGCGGTTCGTTAATATCAGCAAAAATACCTTTTGAGGTTAAACTGCCATCAAATTTCAGGCTATCGGTTGAAAATTTATCTAAATTCTCTATTTTAAATGGAGTTAGATGATAATAAAATTTATCTTTTGAATATACTCCATTTTGAATATTTTGTTTGTCATAATAAGCATACGACTCATCTGTACTATTAAAAATAGGATATTGAGGAGATGGTTTTATTCCAGATTTATTGCTTGGATAATCTATTAAAATATTCCCTTTTAAAGACTGAATTACAGTGTTTAATTTTACCAATGGGTATTCGCCTTTTTCGTCGGGAGTAAAAGCTAAAACCTTAATACTCATTGAATCAACAACAGGCATGTTTAATTTAAAATCATCGTAAAGAAAAGAGCATCCTTTTGCGAAATAATCAAATCGTCCGGCATGAATACGACCCGAAAATAAAAAATCACGGTTCTTTTTCAGCAAAACCTCTTGATTGCTTGGATAAACAAAAACACTTTGCGAATCACTTAATAAAACTATTGGAACACCTTTTATTTTTAAATCAAAATTTAATAAGCTTAATGAAGCATTTGCCCCATCGTCAACCGTAGAGAAAAACTGTAAAGCATCGTAATCTATTTTTTTATTTAATGCTTTTAAATATTCGTTTACTTTTTCTTTTATATAAACTATTTCATCGTCAGAATCATAAATTAAAAACCCCATATTCGCCAGATTAATAAGCATAGCTTTTACTTGAGCAGGATCAATTTTCATTTGTTTAGCAAGCTCTTTTACATAAATTGCTTTCCCTGAATGAGTTTCGGCATATTTTTTAATACGGTATAAAGGATTTACTTCGTCTATTCCTTGTAATTTAGTAAAACGCGATTCTGTATAGTAATTGAATGATTCAAAAGATGCTCTACTGGTTCTGCCTGGTACTCTGAGCATACTAAAATCAATTTTGGGTTCATTCATTCTCCAATACATGGCTTCGATATACATATCTACTTTATGATATGTGTTATAAAAAGGACTTTCGGAAAGGTTACTCATTCCACGAATTAATGATAGCTCTTTATAATCATTCATGTATTTCATTTCTAAATTTGGGTGATATATAGAATCCCCATTGCAATAAATGGTTACGGATGCTAAATTTGAAGAAACCCTATCTTTTCTGATAGCAAATGATTTGGAAGCAACTACTACAAATGTTTTTCCATCTTTTTTGAACTTCAAATAAGCATCTTGAAGTTTATCGCCAGAACCCATTAGTTTTGCTCCATTCATTTCAAAACCACCTTCATAGTCAATATTTTCAAAAACATTTTGAATACTCATACGCTTGTAATAAGAATTAAAACGTGGATAAGATGCTTTTTCTTCTGTAACATCTGCCATAACCTTATCTTGCAACGAACCCAATAAAAAAGAATAGAAAAAAGATGGATAATAAAATTTAACTGAATCAGCAGTATATTTAGAAAATTTCATATCTATCTCATAGTTGGCAATTTGAGCATACAATTCAGTAGCACCAAAACCTGCCCTTTCCCATGTAACTCTTCCTTCATTGCCTAACCATCTGTTTTCGAGCGGATAGTAAATTCCTTTTGTGTTTATTATAACAGAACTGTCGTTATTTGCCTTACAAATTAAATTTAAAGATGGGAAAATTATTTTTATAGTTGTATCGTTTTCAAAATAAAAATCATTGGTTGTAGAATACCATTTTAAAGCTTTGGAAGTATATATATAATTGTTTTTTAATAAATTATAAGTATTTTCTAAAAAGCTCAATAGATACTTACTTTTTTTAAAATCGAGCAAACTGTTAACACCTTTAAACCAAGCATTGTAGCTTTGATTGCTTTGATTGCTCTTTTTGAAACTTGTAACACAAGAAAAAAAACTAGAAAAATGAGGAAATTGTTTCATTTGGGCTTTCAGCATTAAATTGGAAGCCGAAATAAGCTCCATTTTCTGATTATCGTCAATAATTCCTGTTAACCACAATTGTTCAAAATCCACCAATAAGGCTTCAGCGGAAGCTTTTTGATTATTATCAGCAGTTTTATTGTCTTTAAAAAAAACTTTTAGTTCTTCTATAAAAAAGTCTTTGTCTTTCGTAAAATTCTTTGTATTCTGAGAAAATGAATATTGAAATGGCATTAAAACACTTATTG
>CAYTJB010000117.1:5390-9064 GCA_964437995.1 uncultured Bacteroides sp.
AACGTTTTACCAACATTTTTGAAAAATTTTATTTTGTAAATCTAATAGCTACCCAATTATTTTTTGAAATATAACGGTCAAAACCTATATCATATTTTGCACATTCTTGTTTGATTGCAGGAATATCTTGTTCATAAAAACCACTCATCAGCAATACGCCTTTGGTATTAAGAGCAGGAGCATAAGTGTAGATGTCGTTCAATAAAATATTTCGGTTGATATTTGCAATAATTACATCAAAATTCATAGCTGTTAATAACGAAGCATCGCCAAGTAATACGTTGATTTCTGGCTCATTGTTTTTCTCAATATTTTCGAGGGAATTATTGTAAGCCCATTCGTCGTTATCAATAGCAACAACGTATTTAGCTCCTCGTTTGGCTGCAAGTATTGCCAATACGCTGGTTCCACATCCCATATCAAGCACCGATTTGTTTTGTAAATCTTCTTCGAGCAAAAGCTCAATCATATTTGAAGTGGTTTCGTGGTGGGCTGTTCCAAAAGACATTTTGGGCATAATTACCAAATCAAATTCAACGTCCTTATTTTCAGGATGAAAAGGTGCTCGAATACCACATCTATTGGCTATTACCACAGGTTCGTAATTACTTTCCCAAACTTCGTTCCAATTTTTGTCTTCCATCAGTTGAAAAGTATAGGAAACAAGAGATGGGTTTTGTTTTATAATTTGCATTTCGTTGATACGTTTTTCGTCAAAAACGCTTGCTTGAATGTAAGCAAGCATACCATCTTCGGTATCTACAAAACTTTCAAAACCTAATTCGCCCAATTCTACCATTACAATTTCCATCAATGGATTTTCGGGATTTATCTTAACGTTTAGTTCGATGTAAGCCATTATTTTACTTTTTAAAATGTGTTTTTTTTACTTTGCAAAGGCTATTAGCAGTAGTGCTTTTCTGTTTTTTCATTGCGGTCGTTGTATGTTTGTAGTCTTAAAGGTCTGCTTAAATATAAAACTAAATATTATTAGAATTGGCAAAGCCAGCCAAGCTGTGAATACTAATTCAAGTCCATTTTGTCCGTCACTTACATAACAAAGCGTTCGTCCATTTGTAAATAAAGGTGTCAAACTTGATTGAATAAAAACATACTCGAATAAATTGAATAAAGTCAGTCGTGTTTTTAGTGATTGTAATTTTTCAAATGCCAAAAATGTTATGTATCTGTAAAATAAAAATGGTAGAATTAGTCCTGCCAAAATTGTTGTCGTCCATATAATTGTCCAAGCTGTTGAACACTCAATACCAAAGTTGCTTAAAAGCATTTGAAGTGCTAATAGTCCAATTGCCGTAAAACCTGGAATGAATAGACCAACTATTACAAAAATTAAAGTGGGTTTTATAAAGTCGAATTTCATTTTCGTTAATTACTCCTGTTAGTTTTGTCGTCTGCCAGCATTATGGCTAACTCGTTTATATGTCTTACAAAATCAAAGCCTTACCTCGAGATTATAGTTGCATAGTCCTGATAAATGCCATATTTATTATTCGACAAATATACTATTTAATTTTTCATCCTAAAAATGTTTTTATCAAAACTTATTAAACAAATATATTCATAAATAGCGGCAACTTTTATTTAATTATCAGCGAAACTCAACGTTTGAATCAGCGGAAATCTGCAAAAAATAAACAATAACAGCTATACTTTTTACTTTATAAATCCCGAATTGTGCCTCTCGGGACTAAGCAAAACTTAGCTTTATGAACTCTTTTCAACTTACTTTGCTTTCATAAGCAATTTTTCAAAAAAAATTCTTAGGTTTGTAAAAAATTTCCAAGTCAAATTTCATACCTTTAAAATGAACACAAAACACACAGTTACAGTAGATACAGCAAAAGAGATTGGTTTACTTCCCGAAGAATTTGAAAAAATAAAAGAAATTTTAGGTAGAACACCCAATTATACTGAATTGAGCATATTTTCAGTAATGTGGTCGGAGCATGCTTCTTATAAGAACTCCATCAAATGGCTAAAAACCTTACCACGTACAGGCAAACAATTGGTTGTTGAAGCAGGGCAGGAAAATGCCGGTATGGTTGATGTTGGTGATGGGATGGCATGTGTTTTTAAGATAGAATCGCACAATCACCCTTGTGCTGTTGAGCCTTATCAGGGAGCAGCAACAGGCGTGGGCGGTATCAATCGCGATATTTTTACCATGGGAGCTCGTCCTGTAGCACAGTTAAATTCGCTCCGATTTGGGAATATTGATATGGACAGAACCAAATGGTTGGTAAATGGTGTAGTAAAAGGAATTGGCAATTATGGAAATGCTTTTGGGGTTCCTGTAGTGGGTGGTGAGGTATATTTTGACGATTGTTATTATCAAAATCCATTGGTAAATGCTATGTCGGTGGGTTTAATGAAAACTGAGAATTTGGTTTCAGCTGTTTCTAAAGGTGTTGGTAATCCTGTGTATATTGTTGGTTCTGCTACGGGAAAGGATGGAATACATGGTGCTACCTTTGCTTCGGCAGATATTACAGAAGATTCGGCAGACGATATTCCTTCAATTCAGGTAGGCGACCCATTTCAAGAAAAACTATTATTGGAAGCCACATTGGAAGTAATAAAATCAAAAGCAGTTGTGGGTATGCAAGATATGGGTGCTGCCGGTATTATATGTTCTACTTCCGAAATGTCGGAAAAAGGCGGTTGCGGTATGAAAGTAAACCTCGACAAAGTGCCTTTGCGTCAGAAAAATATGGAGCCTTATGAAATTTTGCTTTCCGAATCGCAAGAACGCATGTTGATTGTAGTTGAAAAAGGTAAAGAAAAAATTGTTGAAGATATTTTTGATAAATGGGATTTGAATTGTGCTATCATAGGCGAAGTTACCGAAGGCGACCGTTTACATTTCTACATGCATGGCGAATTAGTGGCTGATGTTCCTGCTCCTTACCTTGTGTTGGGCGGTGGAGCACCTGTTTACGAAAGAGAATACAAAGAACCAAAATACTACAAAGAAACTAAGCATTTTAACATAGATAGTATTCCCGAAACGCAAGATTTAAAAGCTATTGCAAAACATTTAGCCGGACATCCTAACATTGCTTCTAAGCGATGGATTTACGAGCAATACGATAGCATGGTGGGTACAAAAAATATGAGTACCAATGCTCCTTCTGATGCAGCCATTGTAAATATTAAAGGCAGCAAAAGAGCGTTGGCTATGACCACCGACTGTAATTCCCGTTACGTTTACTCCGACCCTGAAATAGGAACAGAAATTGCCGTAGCAGAAGCTGCTCGTAATATTAGTTGCTCAGGTGGCAAGCCATTAGCTATTACCAATTGTTTGAATTTTGGAAATCCTTACAATCCTGAAGTTTTTTGGCAGTTTGTTGGAGCAATCAAAGGCATGAGCAATGCTTGCAAAAAATTTGACACACCTGTAACTGGTGGTAATGTAAGTTTTTACAACCAAGCTTCTATTGATGGAACGGTTGAACCTGTGCATCCAACGCCTACTATTGGAATGATTGGCCTGTTGGAAAAAGAGCACCAAATGACGTTAGACTTCAAGAAAAAGGGTGATTTAATTTATTTAATAGGCAGTTCAAAAAACGACATCAATTCGTCTGAATATTTATACTCCTACCATAACGTAAAACTTTCTCCACCACCACAATTCAACTAGAATGAAG
>CAYTJB010000118.1:0-1161 GCA_964437995.1 uncultured Bacteroides sp.
GAAAAAATCTATGAATTAATGGATGCAGTTGATTCTTACATTCCACTACCTCCAAGAGACGTTGATAAACCATTCTTAATGCCAGTTGAAGACGTATTCTCAATTACTGGTCGTGGCACTGTTGCTACAGGCAGAATTGAAACAGGCGTTATCAATACAGGAGATCCTGTTGATATTATTGGTATGGGTGCCGAAAAATTAAAATCAGTTGTTACTGGTGTTGAAATGTTTCGCAAAATTTTGGACAGAGGCGAAGCTGGTGATAATGCAGGTTTATTATTAAGAGGTATTGACAAAGAAGCTATTACACGTGGTATGGTTATTGCAAAACCAGGTTCTATTAAACCTCATAAAAACTTCAAAGCTGAAGTTTATATCTTGAAAAAAGAAGAAGGTGGTCGTCATACTCCATTCCATAACAAATATCGTCCACAGTTCTATTTCAGAACTACTGACGTTACTGGTTCTGTAACTTTACCAGCAGGTGTAGAAATGGTTATGCCTGGTGATAACTTAACAATAACTGTAGAATTAATTTCTGAAATCGCTTTGAACTTAAACTTAAGATTTGCTATCCGCGAAGGTGGCAGAACTGTAGGTGCAGGTCAGGTAACTGAAATTTTAGATTAATTTTAAAAAAAATAATTAATTTTAGTAAATAAAGGTATTCCTTGAAAAAAACAAGGATACCTTTATTTATATATTTATCAACAAACGGGTGTAGCTCAATTGGTAGAGTGGCGGTCTCCAAAACCGTAGGCTGAGGGTTCAAATCCTTCCACCCGTGCAAAATACATGTATTTATGTCAAAAGTAATAGATTACATTAAAGAAAGCTACGATGAACTTATGAATAAGGTATCGTGGCCATCATGGAGCGAATTACAAAATAGTGCAATAGTTGTTTCTGTTGCCTCATTAATTATCGCTTTTGTGGTTTTTGGTATGGATATCGTTTTTGGAGCCCATCCTGATTTAGCATGGAAAGGACTCCTTGGTTTCTTTTATAGCTTTAGAACCTAAGAGATTTATTTGCAAAACGTTATCTTGCTTCCCTTTAACGAACCTTCCAGTTTAACTGAGATAAGTAATGCAAATTGAAATTTTAAGTAAAAAAGCCGTAATTAAATAGTGTATTAAATTTTGATAATTAATTCTTATC
>CAYTJB010000118.1:1171-8957 GCA_964437995.1 uncultured Bacteroides sp.
TACACCCGAAGGCATTCGTCAATATGCTGTTTAAGAGAAATTGAAGGTTCTGACTTTGCCAGAACCTCCTCATTTATAGTTGTCATACTTCAAATTTATGAAAGAAAATATCACTATCAAATTCTTTAAATAATATGAGCGAACAAGTAAAAAAGTGGTATGTAGTTAGAGCTATAAGTGGTAAAGAGAAGAAAGTAAAAGAATATTTGGAGAGTGAAATCAACCGCTTAAACTTACAAGATTATATCTCACAAGTACTTATTCCAACTGAAAAAGTATATTCAGTAAGAAAAGGAAAAAAAATTAGCAAGGAAAGAAATTATCTTCCAGGCTATGTTCTTATTGAAGCTATTCTTGTTGGCGAAATTACTCATATTGTAAAAGGTATTCCTAATGTAATTGGGTTTTTAGGTTCAAAAGGCGAGCCAATTGCGATGCGACAAACCGAAGTTAACAGAATACTCGGTAAAGTAGATGAATTGACAAGCCAAGGCGAAGAAATGAACGACCCATTTATTGTTGGAGAATCAGTTAAAGTAATTGATGGACCATTCAATAGTTTCAGTGGTATCATTGAAGAAGTGAATGACGAAAAGAAAAAACTGAAAGTAATGGTAAAAATCTTTGGAAGGAAAACGCCATTAGAATTAAGTTTTATGCAAGTAGAAAAAGAATAAATTATCAATAAATTAAACTTAAGTTTTTAATCTTTAAGTAAAAAGCAAAATGGCAAAAGAAGTTACAGGTATCATTAAATTACAAATAAAAGGAGGTGCTGCAAATCCTTCACCACCCGTAGGTCCTGCATTAGGTTCTAAAGGTGTGAATATTATGGAATTTTGCAAGCAGTTTAATGCTCGTACGCAAGATAGTGCTGGGAAAATTATTCCTGTTATTATTACTGTTTACAAAGACAAATCCTTTGATTTTATAATTAAAACTCCACCTGTAGCAGTACAGTTGATGGATGCAGCAGCTATTAAAAAAGGTTCACCAGAACCTAATAGAAATAAGATTGCAACTATTACATGGGAACAAGTTCAGCAAATTGCTGAAGCAAAAATGGTTGATTTAAACTGTTTTACTTTAGAATCAGCTGTTTCTATGGTTGCCGGTACTGCCAGAAGTATGGGGTTAACAATAAAAGGAGAAAAACCTTTTGCAAGTATCGCTTAGTAATGTTTAAGGTAAACATTATTTAAAAGTCAAATTTATTTTAACAAAACGCGAAATGGTTAAGTTGACAAAAAAAAGAAAAGAAGCTTTAGCAAAATTCGATAAAGACGCTATCTATTCATTAGAAGACGCTATCAAAATTGTAAAGGATATTTCCAATACAAAATTTGATTCTTCTGTTGATGTAGATGTTCGTTTGGGAGTAGATCCACGTAAAGCCAATCAAATGGTTCGTGGTATCGTTACATTACCTCATGGCACTGGAAAAGTTAAAAAAGTGCTGGTATTATGTACTCCAGATAAAGAAGATGAAGCTAAAGAAGCCGGAGCAGATTACTACGGGCTTGATGAATACATTGACAAAATCAAAAGTGGCTGGACAGATGTAGATGTTATCATTACCATGCCAAGCATCATGCCAAAAGTAGGAGCGTTAGGTAAAATTTTAGGTCCAAGAGGCTTAATGCCAAATCCAAAAACAGGAACTGTTACAATGGAAGTTGGTAAAGCTGTTCTTGAAGTTAAAGCTGGTAAAATTGATTTCAAAGTTGATAAGTTTGGGATTATCCACTCTCCAGTAGCAAAAGTATCATTTACAAATGATAAAATTGTTGACAATGCGAGAGAATTGATACAAACTATTATCAAATTGAAGCCAGCAGCAGCAAAAGGCACGTATGTAAAAAGTATTTACCTTTCAAGTACAATGAGTCCAGGTATTAAAGTTGAACCTAAATCCATTACTTTATAAAAAGTATGTGGCTTAAAAGAAAGTAATTACTATGAAAAAAGAACAAAAAAATCAACTAATAGAATCTCTAGCAGAACAAATTTCAGCATCAAATTATTTATATATTACTGATATATCAAATTTGAATTCGGTAGATACAGGTAAATTGAGAAGACTTTGTTTCAGAAGAGAAGTACAGTTGGTAGTAGCAAAAAACACATTGCTTAAAAAAGCAATGGAAAAATCCGGCAGAGATTACTCTGAGTTATTTCCGGTTTTAAAAGGTTCTACTTCTATAATGCTTGCAGATATTAATAATTTACCTGCAAAATTAATAAAAGAGTTCAGAGCTACTTCCCCTAAACCTATTTTAAAAGGTGCTTTTGTAGAGGAATCGTTTTATATTGGTGATAGCCAACTTGATATGCTTATTAATATCAAGTCGAAAAATGAACTTATCGGTGATATTATCGGTATGCTTCAATCTCCAATGCAAAATGTTATGTCTGCATTACAATCAGGTGGAAGTAACATTTCAGGAATTCTTAAAACATTATCAGAAAAACCAGAATAATTAATAAATAAATAATTTTTAAAAACACTTAAAAACAATAATAAAATGGCAGATTTAAAAGCTTTTGCAGAACAATTAGTTAATTTAACAGTTAAAGAAGTTAAAGAATTAGCTGATATTTTGAAAGATGTATATGGTATAGAACCAGCAGCAGCAGCAGTTGCAGTAGCAGCTCCAGCAGCAGCAGGTGCAGTAGCAGCAGAAGAACAATCATCTTTTGATGTAATTCTTAAAGCAGCAGGTGCACAAAAGTTAGCAGTAGTAAAATTAGTTAAAGAATTAACCAGCTTAGGCTTAAAAGAAGCAAAAGAATTGGTTGATGCAGCTCCAAAACCTATAAAAGAAGGAGTTTCTAAAGACGAAGCTGAAGCATTGAAAAAACAATTAGAAGAAGCTGGGGCAGAGGTAGAAGTTAAGTAAGGAGTTTAATATCATACAATTAATAAGGAAACAGGCTTCTTGTATAACAAGAAGTCTTTTCCTTGTTATATATTAATTGTTAATTCATTTTTTTCTTCCATCTTAAAACGAAATCGCTTTGACACCAAAAACAGTTCAAAAAATCAATTTTGCATCGAGAAAAAGAACAGATTATCCTGATTTTTTAGATATTCAATTAAAATCATTCAGGGATTTCTTTCAATTAGAAACCAACTCTGAAAATCGTTCTGATGAAGGTTTATTTAAAGTTTTCTGTGAAAACTTTCCAATAACCGATGCCCGTAATAATTTTGTTTTAGAATTTATTGACTATTTTATTGACCCACCACGCTATTCTATCGAAGAATGCTTGGAAAGAGGTCTTACTTATAGTGTTCCACTTAAAGCAAAATTAAAGTTATATTGTACCGATCCTGAGCATGAGGATTTTGAAACAATCATACAAGATGTGTATCTTGGCATGATTCCATATATGACTCCCAAAGGTACCTTCGTTATAAATGGAGCCGAAAGAGTTGTTGTTTCTCAATTACATCGTTCGCCTGGTGTTTTCTTTGGCACCAGCGTACATGCTAACGGAACTCAACTTTATTCAGCCAGAATTATTCCATTTAAAGGCTCTTGGATGGAATTTACCACTGATATTAACAGTGTGATGTATGCCTACATTGATAGAAAGAAAAAACTTCCTATCACTACATTACTTAGAGCCATAGGTTTTGAAACAGATAAAGATATTCTCGAAATATTTAATCTTGCTCAAGAAATTAAGGTTACAAAAGTAGGTCTCAAGAAATTAATTGGCAGCCGCTTAGCTGCTCGCGTTGTTAGAGCTTGGATTGAAGATTTTGTGGATGAAGATACCGGCGAAGTTGTTTCTATTGAACGTACCGAAGTTATTATCGACCGCGAAACAATTTTAGAAGACAAGCATATTGACTTAATCGTTAATGCACACATAAAAACTATTCTTTTACATAAAGAAGATGTAAATACTAACGATTATGCAATAATATTTAATACACTACAAAAAGATACTGCCAACAATGCAAAAGAAGCAGTAGAATATATATATCGTCAATTGCGTAATGCTGAACCACCTGACGAAGAAACCGCTCGTGGTATTATCGAAAAATTATTCTTTTCCGATAAACGTTACGACTTAGGAGATGTTGGTAGATATAGGATTAATAAAAAATTAAACCTTAATGTGCCAATTGAAACTAAAGTTTTAACCAAAGAAGACATCATTGATATTATCAAATATCTTATCCAGCTTATCAATGCAAAAACAGATGTTGATGATATTGACCACTTAAGCAATCGTAGAGTTCGTACTGTTGGCGAACAATTGTATGCACAATTTGGTGTTGGCTTATCTCGTATGGCAAGAACCATTCGCGAAAGAATGAATGTTCGTGATAACGAAGTATTTACACCTACCGATTTGATTAATGCTAAAACATTATCATCAGTAATTAACTCGTTTTTTGGAACAAATCAGCTATCTCAATTTATGGATCAAACCAATCCATTGGCTGAAATTACTCACAAGAGAAGAATTTCTGCATTAGGACCTGGTGGTTTATCAAGAGAAAGAGCTGGTTTTGAGGTTCGTGACGTTCACTTTACCCATTATGGACGTTTGTGTACTATTGAAACTCCTGAAGGACCAAATATCGGTTTAATTTCTTCGCTTTGTGTTTATGCAAAAATCAATAAACTCGGTTTTATCGAAACTCCTTATCGTAAAGTTACCGATGGTAAAATAGCGGTAGATGAGGATTATATGTACATGAGTGCCGAAGAGGAAGAAAACAGCATTATTGCACAAGCAAATACTGGCTATGATGAAAGTGGAAATCTTATTCCTGAAAAAATCAAAGCAAGATATTTAGCTGATTTTCCTATTGTTGCAAAAGAAAAAATTGATTTAATTGATATTGCACCTAATCAAATAGCTTCTATTGCGGCTTCGTTAATTCCTTTCTTAGAACATGATGATGCCAACCGTGCTTTGATGGGTTCTAACATGATGCGTCAGGCAGTTCCTTTGTTAAATCCTCAAATTCCAGTTGTTGGTACAGGTATCGAAGGTAATGTTGCTCGCGATTCTCGTGTATTAATCAATGCTGAAGTAGATGGCGTAGTAGAATACGTTGATGCTGACGAAATTGTAATTAGATATGCTCGCGACGAAAAAGAAAGAATGGTAAGTTTTGATGACGAATTAAAACATTATAAGCTTACAAAATTCATGCGTACCAATCAAAATACTTCAATTAATCTTCGTCCTATTGTTAGAAAAGGCGAAAAGATTAAAAAAGGACAAGTACTTTGCGAAGGTTACGCTACTAAAAATGGTGAGTTAGCTTTGGGTAGAAATTTAATGGTAGCATTTATGCCTTGGAAAGGGTATAACTTTGAAGATGCAATCGTAATTTCCGAAAAAGTAGTAAAAGAAGACATCTTTACATCAGTTCATATCGAAGAATTTACACTTGAAGTTCGCGAAACCAAACGTGGATTGGAAGAGCTAACCAATGATATTCCAAACGTTAGTGCCGAAGCTACAAAAGATTTGGACGAAAACGGTATTATCCGCATTGGTGCCGAAGTAAATGAAGGCGATATTTTGATTGGAAAAATTACACCAAAAGGTGAATCAGATCCAACACCAGAAGAAAAATTACTAAGAGCAATTTTTGGTGATAAAGCTGGTGATGTTAAAGATGCATCTCTAAAAGCACCTCCTTCATTAAAAGGAGTTGTAATTGATAAAAAACTTTTTTCTAGAGTTTTAAAAGATAAAAAAGCCAAAGGTAAAGACAAGGATATTATTAAAGTTCTTGAAAAAGATTACCAAAAAGATACTACAGATTTAACTAATAAATTAGTTGATAAGCTGTTGGTATTAACCAGTGGAAAAGTTTCGCAAGGAGTTCATAATATTTTTAAAGAAGAAATTGTTCCTAAAAAAATAAAATTCACTCAAAAAATATTAAGTTCAATTGATTACACCAATATCAATCCTAATAAATGGACTACTGATAAAGAAACTAATACTTTAATAAAAGAGTTATTAAACAATTACAGTATCAAATTTAGAGAACTATTAGGACGTTACTCTCGTAATAAATTTATTGCAACAGTCGGCGATGATTTACCTGCAGGAATTGTACAAATGGCAAAAGTTTATATTGCTAAAAAACGGAAACTAAAAGTTGGTGATAAAATGGCTGGTCGTCATGGGAATAAAGGTATTGTTGCAAGAATTGTACGTGAAGAAGATATGCCTTTCTTAGAAGATGGAACACCTGTAGATATTGTACTAAATCCATTAGGCGTACCTTCTCGTATGAACCTTGGACAAATTTACGAAACCGTTTTGGGTTGGGCAGGCGTAAAATTAGGACTTCAATTTTCAACACCAATTTTTGATGGTGCAACTATTGACGAAATAAATGAATACATGCGCAAAGCCGATTTACCTGAAAATGGTAAAGTTTATTTGCACGATGGTGGTACAGGCGTAAGATTTGACCAACCAGCTACTGTTGGCTATATCTATATGATTAAACTTCATCACATGATTGATGACAAAATGCACGCTCGTTCAATTGGACCTTACTCACTTATAACTCAACAACCTTTAGGTGGTAAAGCTCAATTTGGGGGACAACGTTTTGGAGAAATGGAAGTATGGGCACTTGAAGCATTCGGTGCCGCCAACATTTTACAGGAAATATTAACGGTTAAATCTGACGATGTTATTGGTAGGGCAAAAGCTTACGAATCTATCGTTAAAGGCGAAAATATGCCAAAACCAGGTATTCCTGAATCTTTTAATGTTTTAGTTCATGAATTGAGAGGCTTAGGTTTAAATATTACATTTGATTAACAAATGTTTATAAATTAACCAAACTTCTAATTCAACATTTTATTTTAATTTTTTTAACATTAAAAATATGGCTTTCAGAAAAGATAATACCGTAAAAAATGAATTTTCAAGTATTACTATAAGTTTGTCTTCACCCGAAATAATTCTCGAACGTTCGAGAGGTGAAGTGCTAAAACCCGAAACCATTAATTACAGAACATACAAACCCGAAAGAGATGGTTTGTTTTGCGAAAGAATTTTTGGACCGGTAAAAGATTGGGAATGTCATTGCGGTAAATATAAACGTATTAGATATAAAGGCATCGTTTGCGATCGCTGTGGTGTTGAAGTTACCGAAAAAAAGGTAAGAAGAGAAAGAATGGGACATATTCAATTAGTAGTCCCCGTTGCACATATCTGGTTTTTTAGATCATTGCCAAATAAAATTGGTTCTTTGCTTGGATTGCAAACCAAGAAATTGGACATGATTATTTACTACGAAAAATACGTTGTAATTAATCCAGGTGTTAAACAAGCAGATGGTGTAAATTATCTCGATTTCTTGTCAGAAGAAGAATATTTCGAAATCATAGAAAATCTTCCTGCTGAAAATCAAAATTTAGACGACAGCGACCCAAATAAATTTATTGCCAAAATGGGTGCTGAAGCAATACACGATCTACTTTCCAGACTTGATTTAGATCAAATGTCGTTCGATCTTCGTCATCGTGCAAGCAACGAAACTTCGCAACAAAGAAAACAAGATTTACTTAAACGATTAAAAGTTTATGAAGCTTTCCGCGATGCTCAACACAGAATTGAAAATCGCCCCGAATGGATGATTGTAAAAGTAGTTCCTGTAATTCCGCCAGAATTAAGACCTCTTGTGCCTTTAGATGGTGGGCGTTTTGCTACTTCCGATTTGAACGATTTATATCGTAGAGTAATTATTCGTAATAACCGTTTAAAAAGATTAATCGAGATT
>CAYTJB010000119.1:0-3981 GCA_964437995.1 uncultured Bacteroides sp.
CAAAAATATTTTCGCAACAAAATAAAATCAATTGATAGAGGCGTTAAACAAGCTGGTTTTCTTGTACTATATAAAGCTACAATGCCAGCTATTTTGATTGAAGCCGGTTTTGTTAGCAACACAATGGAAGAGGAATTTTTAATATCCGATAAAGGGAAAAATGATATTGTTCGTTCAATTTTTGGAGCTTTTAAAGAATATAAATTTAAAATAGAAGGATTTAATAATCAGGCTCAAATTGTAATTCCAAAAATTGCTGAAGATAAAACCGATACACTTTTATACAACGATAAGTCTGACACATTAAAAACTTTAAATGCAACCAAAAAAGAAATTATATTTAGAGTTCAATTTGCAACATCTTCAACTGAAAAACCAATAACATCGCCCGAATTTGCAAGTTTAGGACATGTGAAAAAATATTTTCATGGGAATTTATATAAATATACTGTTGGCAATGAGACAAATATAACAGATGCAACTAAATTATTGATGAGTGTGCAAGAAAAAGGTTTCAAAGATGCTTTTATAGTTCCTTTTTTGAATGGTGAAAGAATCTCGCCTTCGCAAGCTATGAAATTGATTAACGAAAAATAACTTGAGCTTGTTAATTTATTTTATAGTTTTAAAAATTTATGTAGGTTTGTAAAATAAATACTTAAAGCGATTTCTTTCGAATTCATACTATAAGTTAAATATTTATAAAATGATCACTAAAAATGAAATATTATCCAAATTAAAAGAGTTAAAACCAACTCTTTACAAAGAGTATGCAGTTAATGAAATCGGATTATTTGGCTCTTTTTCAGACAATACATATACCGAAAATAGCGACATTGATATTCTTGTAGGATTTGAAAGACCTATAGGTTGGAAGTTTTTTTCACTTGAATTGTATCTTGAGAAATTTTTTGGCAGAAAAATAGATTTAGTTACAAAAAATGCTCTTAAAGACCAAATAAAAGACATCATTCTAAAACAAGTCAATTACGTATAATGGAAAAAGAAAATCGTATGTATCTAATGTATCTTGAAGATATTCAAACTGCAATGAATAGAATTGCTGAATATATTGACGGATTAACATTTGCTGACTTTAAAAGAGATTACAAAACCGTAGATGCAGTTATTCGAAATTTTGAGATTATTGGCGAAGCTTCTAAAAATATACCAAAACGAATTAAGGAGAAATATGATCAAGTCCCTTAGAGTGAAATGTATTTACTTCGAAATAAGGTATCTCATGAGTATTTTGGAGTAGATTATGAAATTATTTGGGATGTTGCTTTAAATTATCTGCCTGAAAACAAGTTAGTAATTGACGAAATAATAAAAATTGAAAAGTAATTTAAAATTATAAAAATTGAAAATAACAAGAGAAATAAAAATCGGAATTTTATTTATAGTTACAATTGCCGTATCTATATGGGGTATTAATTTTCTGAAAAGCAAAGATATTTTTTCAAGTCGGAAGATTTGCTATGCTTATTATTCAAAAGTTGACGGATTGGTACCATCTAACCCTGTGTACATTAATGGTATAAAAGTGGGTTATGTGAATGATGTTGAGTTTATCAGCAACGAATCAGCCGATGTAAAAGTTACAATTGTTTTTAGTTCAAAAATTGCAGTTCCTATTAATTCTATTGCTAAGATTTATAGTGCAGATTTGATGGGCTCAAAAGCAATTCAAATTGTAATGGGCGATTCAAAAACCAAACTAAAAGGTGGCGAAACATTAAAATCTATAATTGAAGCAGATTTAAAAGAAGAAATTAGCCGTCAAGTACTTCCGTTGAAATTAAAAGCAGAAGAACTGATGAGTTCATTTGATTCGGTGTTGATAGCTGTAAAATTAATTTTTAATGAATCAACACAACAGAACCTTTCAAAAAGCTTTGAAAACATAAAAATAGCACTTGATAATATTAAAAACACTACTTATAATGTTGATACATTGGTTTCAACACAACGAAATCGCTTGGCTTCAATTATCACAAATTTTGAATCCATTTCTCATAACATCAGAAATAACAACGATAAAATTACAAATATCATTAGCAATTTCTCATCATTGAGCGATACGTTGGTTAAAGCTAATATTAATCAAACCATTCTCACAGCCAATAAAGTATTGGGCGATATGTCGGGTATTATGCAAAAAATCAATAAAGGCGAAGGAAGTATTGGCATGCTTATAAATAATGATACGCTTTATAAAAAATTAGAATCATCAGCCAAAAACTTAGATTTATTGTTGGAAGATTTACGTTTACACCCTGATAGATACGTGAAAATAAGCGTTTTTGGGGGAAAGAAAAAACAGTAAAAAGTTCAACAGTTCATAAAGTTTGTAAAGTTTATAAAGTAAAAAGCAGAACAATAAATATAATTAAAAGTGGTAGTAAAAAATGTATATTTTTATTTTTGGTATCGTTTTTTGCTTTTGTTGAACTTATCTTTTGTCATGCTGACGAAGGAAGCATCTCATATAATGATTACTTATTTAATGAGATTTCTCGCTATCACTCGGAATGACAAAACAATCTATCTTGTAAAGTAAAAAGTCAGAAGTATATTTTTAACTTAATATCCCAATAACTATTAACCAAAATGAAAGAATTTCAACAAGCAATTATGCAAGCTATCCCAAATGTATTACCTCAACCTCAGGCGTGGGATGCTAATGTCAATCATGCTCCTAAACGCAAAGATATATTAAGTATTGAAGAGAAAAAATTAGCATTACAAAATGCCTTGCGATATTTTGAACCTCAGTATCATGCGGAACTTGCACCTGAATTTTTAAAGGAATTAAATGATTATGGTAGAATATATATGTATCGGTTTCGTCCTCAATACAAGATGTATGCACGCCCGATAGAAGAATATCCTTGTAAAACAAAGCAAGCAGCAGCCATTATGCTGATGATTCAGAATAATTTGGACTATGCCGTAGCTCAACATCCACACGAATTGATTACTTATGGTGGCAATGGTGCTGTTTTTCAAAATTGGGCACAATACCTGCTTTGCATGAAATATCTTGCTGAAATGACTGAAGAGCAAACATTGGTAATGTATTCGGGGCATCCAATGGGCTTGTTTCCTTCGCACAAAGATGCTCCAAGAGTAGTAGTTACCAATGGGATGGTTATACCTAATTATTCAAAACCGGATGATTGGGAAAAATTTAATGCTTTGGGCGTTTCCCAATACGGACAAATGACGGCAGGGTCTTATATGTACATAGGGCCTCAAGGAATTGTGCACGGAACAACAATAACCGTGTTGAATGCAGGTAGGAAAATACAAAAACAAAACGAAGGATTGGCAGGAAAACTATTTGTTACTTCAGGCTTGGGCGGAATGTCGGGAGCACAACCCAAAGCTGCTGTAATAGCCGGATGTGTGGGCATTGTTGCTGAAGTTAACCCAAAAGCCACATATACACGCCATTCACAAGCATGGGTGGACGAAATTTCCGATAATTTAGATCAATTAATTATTAGAATCAAAAAAGCAAAAGCTGATAAAGAAATAGTTTCTATTGCCTATCAAGGAAATATAGTTGACTTATGGGAAAAATTAGTTGACGAAAATATTGAAGTTGAGTTAGGTTCCGACCAAACTTCTTTACACAACCCTTGGGCTGGCGGTTATTATCCTGTTGGATTAAGTTTTGAAGCATCCAACAAAATGATGGCTGAAAACCCTGAGTTATTCAAACAAAAAGTACAAGAATCGCTAAGACGACAAATTGCAGCCATTAATAAGCTAACAGCTAAAGGAATGTATTTCTTCGATTATGGAAATGCTTTCTTATTAGAATCAAGTAGGGCAGGAGCAGATGTTATGAAAGCCGATGGTAATTTCAGATATCCATCTTATGTGCAAGATATTATGGGGCCAATGTGTTTCGATTACGGATTTGGACCTTTCCGTTGGGTATGCACATCGGGCAATGCCAATGATTTAGAT
>CAYTJB010000119.1:3991-8164 GCA_964437995.1 uncultured Bacteroides sp.
AAGCCATTCATAAAGGAGAAATATCAGCACCTATTGTGTTGGGACGCGACCACCATGATGTTTCAGGAACCGATTCGCCATACCGCGAAACTTCCAATATATACGATGGCTCACGTTTTACTGCCGATATGGCAATACAAAATGTAATAGGCGATTCGTTCCGTGGTGCTACTTGGGTTTCTATACATAATGGAGGTGGTGTAGGTTGGGGCGAAGTTATCAATGGCGGATTTGGTATGTTGCTCGATGGTTCGACCGATGCTGAAAGAAGATTAAAAAACATGCTCTTTTGGGATGTAAACAATGGAATTTCACGTAGAAGCTGGGCAAGAAACTCCGAAGCCATATTTGCTATTAAACGTGCCATGCAAGCAGAACCTAATTTAAAAGTAACATTGCCCAATTTAATGGATGAAAAACTTTTAAACAATTTATTTTAGTAACGTTAATTATTAGTTAAATAAGTTTTTATTAACAATACATATAAATGTATACCTTATTTTTGTACAAAATCTAAATCGTTTTATTAATCAATTAAATTCATTAAAATCTATGAAAAAATTTACTTCTTTTACATTTTTAATGTTGTTTGTAGCAATTATTTTTGCACAAACTTTAGACAAAGCACCTTTTAATGTGAATGCTTCAAACACAACTTTAAAATCTACAAATAGTGGATGGACATTACAATTTGGTGTAAATATAAGTACTCAACCTTGGGGGGCTGCCTCTGCTGGTATTGAAACTGATGGCACAAATATTTATGTTGCTAAATGGTCAAGTAATAAATTTTACAAACTAACTATTGCAGGTGCATTAGTTGATAGTTTTGCAGTAACTGGATCACCTGCTTTTCCTGCCAGTAATGGTGTAAGAGATTTAGCTTATGATGGACAATATTTTTATGGTAGTTGTAATAATAATATCATTTACAAAATGGACTTTACAGCTCATACTATTATTGGTTCTATTACATTACCTACTGGAGTTACTGGACGTCATATTTCTTACGACCCAAATGCAGATGGTGGTCAAGGAGGATTTTGGGTAGGTGGATGGTCAACAGACATAAAATTATACAGTAGAACGGGTACAGTTTTAAATACAATTCCTGCTGCAGGACTTGGTACTTTTAGCGCTTATGGTTCTGCTTACGATAGCGTTTCTCCTGGCGGTCCATACCTTTGGTTGTATTCTCAAACAGGATCAAATGGGAATGAGCTTATTCAAGTAAAAATTTCAACGAAATTACGTACAGGCTTAGTTCATGATGTAGCACCTGATTTAACAGGCTTGCCATCTGGTTCACTTGCCGGTGGTTGCTTTTTAAAAACAAATCTTATTACTGGAACTACTACATTAGGTGGTTTAGTTCAAGGTTCAGTTTATTGGGGTTATGATTTAGCTTCAACTTTACCTCCAACCAATGGATTTAAAGTTAATAGTTTAAATCTACCAGCTTATGCATTAATTAATACTCCTCAAACATTGTCAGGTGTACTAAATAACTATGGTGCAACTACTATCACTTCATTTAATTTGAATTATACAGTAAACGGAGGAACAACTGTAACTCAAAATATAACAGGTACAAGTATTACCACTTATAGTAATTATAATTATTCTCATTCTACACCATGGACTACTCCTGCTTCTTCAGGTAGTTATACAGTAAAATTATGGGCTTCTAATATAAATGGAAATGCCACTTTATATAGTGATACTATTACTAAAATTGTAACTACTGGGTCTTCTCTTGCACATAAAAAAGTATTATTTGAAGAATTTTCAACAGAAGCATGTCCAAATTGTCCTCCTGTAGCTACTTATTTACATGGTCTTGCTGTAGCTGATACTAACATTATTATGATGGTACACCATGCAGGTTATTATACAGATCCATATACTATTCCTGAAAACACAGCAATGTTAGCAATGTTTAACGATGGAGGAAGCACTTTTGCACCTGCAGGAATGGCAGATAGATATTATTGGAATGCAGATATGGATAACGATGGTACAAATGATCCTGGTCCAGTATTTTGGCCTGGTACTCCTTATGGTAGTAATGCAATTACAGCCAGAAAAACAGCACCTGCTTTTGTTTCAGTAAATATAGGTGGAAGTTTTAATACAACAACTAGAGAATTAACAGTAACTGTAAGTGGTAATATTACAGCTAATTTTGCCAGTGGATTGGGTGTTTCGTTATGGATTACACAGGATAATATTACAACAACTGCTCAAGCAGGATATACAGGCACATGGACACACCATAGTTTAATAAGAGATGCTATTTCAGGCACATGGGGTGATGCTATATTAACACCAACAACCGATGGAAGTACCTATACAAAAACATTTACTTATACTGTAAATGCAGCATGGGTATTAGCAGATCTTGAACTTGTAGCTATGGTTAATCAAATTGATGCAGCTAATGTAAACAATAGAACTGTTTACAATGTTAATAGTAAAAAGGTAGACCAATTGCAGCAAATTATTTCTGTTTCTGAAATAAAATCAGGGGTAGATTTTAGTATTTATCCTAATCCAGCAACAGATAATATGCAAGTAAATTTTAACCTAAATGAAGCTAAAAATGTTAATATTAGTATTTATAATACTTTAGGAGCATTGGTATTCTCAAATAATAAAGGACAATTATCTTCTGGGAATCATGCTATTGATATTAATGTAAGTAGTTTAGCTAAAGGTGTTTATTACATGAAATTACAAGCCGGCGAAAACAATATTTCTAAAAAATTAGTTATAGAATAATATATTTTTAAATATTTTCTAAAAAAAGCTGTTTCATTTTGAAACAGCTTTTTTTATTGCAAAAAAGCTGAAAAGAAAAAAGTATAATACCGAATAGTAATACCGATACGCAATATGTAATAGCCCCCAAAAAGCTGGACTAAACATATTGTCTATCGGTATTTACCAATGCAAAATTATGAAATAATCCTTTGGATTAATTCATAATCAGCATTGGTATAATATATTACGTTAAATATTAGTTAAATGCTTATACCCTTATAAATATGTATTATATTTGCAAAAATATTATAATCATTTTTAAACAATTTTATACATCAAAAGCTATGAAAAAAATTACATTCTTTACATTATTAATGCTTTTTGTAGCAAGCGTATTTGCTCAAAATTTACAAATTTATCGCAATGGCAACTTATTAGCTAACGATACAACGTTAAACATATCAGGAGGAACTACCGAAATAATCAAGCTTCCTTTGCGTGTAAAAAATACATCAGGTACAACTTTATATGTAAAAGTAAAAAAGATATACAGCAGTATAGTTTCTGGTTCCGATAATTCATTTTGTTTTGCAGGACAGTGCTACAGCCCAACTACAATGGAATCTCCAAATTTTGCAACAATTTCCTCCAATGCTACAGATACTTCTTTTGAGGCTGATTACTCTGCAAATGGAAGTTCGGGAACTTCAACTATTAAATATGTATTTTTTAATACAGCCAATACTTCCGATTCGGTAAGTGTAATTGTAAATTATACAACTGCAGTGGGCATCAATGATATTGCAAAATCTGATGTTTATTTTTCGGATGCTTATCCTAATCCTGCATCTAATAATTTAAGTTTTAGTTACGCATTGCCAAAACAAACTGCTACTGCAAAAATTACAATATGTAATATTTTAGGTGCTGTGGTTGCCGATGTTGAATTAAATGATTTAAGTGGCAAAAAAACTATAAATACTAACGAATTAAAAGAGGGTATTTATTTTTACTCATTAATAGTGAATGATAAGATTTTTTATACACGAAAATTGGTGGTTAAACACTAAATGAGTGGAAAGTTTATAAAGGTCTTAAAGTTTGTAAAGTGAAAATATTAAGTTTAGATTATTAGTCTTAAGAAACATAGTTTTGGCATCGTTACTGTTAACTTACAACTCAGCCATTAATTGTTTCAGTTTAGTTTCAGCAATTTTGAGATTAAATTTAAAATTAATCAATCGGGTACAAGATTGTACATAGTTTTCCTGTGCCTGATGTACCTCTAAGGAAGTTGTTTGTCCAAGTTTCATTCTTTGCAAACTGATTTAAATAATTACCATTATTAAAATCATTCGCCTCGTCATCACTGATAATTACGTCATTACCACTTACATTAAATCCAAAACC
>CAYTJB010000119.1:8174-8913 GCA_964437995.1 uncultured Bacteroides sp.
TGATTTCGAGCATTTCTCTGGTAAATTCGTTGTTGCTTGTTTCAATTTGTAGCAAACGTTGTTGGTTTTCGAAACTTGTAATTGCATTTTGCAAATCTTTATTTACCTGAATTTTTACACTTTCAAAATTAAATGATGCTGATTGAACGCCTAATTTAGCAGTAGCAATTTGTCTGTTGATATTTCCCGAATGAAAAAGAGGAATAGAAATTGAGCCTCCCAATTGAGGTCCGTAAGATTGGCTTTTTAATAAACTTCCTGCCGAATTATCGGTTTGCGATACATAATAGCCGGCTCTGAAATTGATAAGCGGATACCGCATTCTGTTATATTCTGTTACATTTAGTTTGGCTATATCAATTTGTTTTTGAAACGATAATATGGCTGTATTAGAGGCGTTTAATTTATTAGCTAATTCAGTTTTGTTGATGGCATAATTGAGCGGAATAGAATCCGAAACTTCAAATAAATTATCTATGCTTGCACCCATTAATTGGTTCAAATTCTTTTTGGCAGCATCAATGGTAAATTCCTGATTAATGGAGTTTTCAGTGTAAACATTCAAATCAATTTTAGCTTGTAGTAGATTGGTTTTCAGTAGCGAGCCATTATCATAAGAAACCTGTAAAATTTTAACCAATTCGGTATTATAATTAATAATTTCGTTAATTGATTTTAGTTGTTGTTTTTGCCTAACAACGTCATAATAAGCAGCAATAACCTCATATTGGGTTTGCAA
>CAYTJB010000120.1:0-6600 GCA_964437995.1 uncultured Bacteroides sp.
GAGTCCGGGCTTCTTTTGCCTCCTTTAAGGTGCGGCCTACCCGCTCTTGGAACGGAGTTCAACCCTCCCCAAGGCAATCCAACCCAGCATGGCCGCCTCGGATTTTTGCCTTTGCCGCCGTTTTGATTTTGGCCATGCTGTCGGGTTTAGCCGTGTCCGATGCCCCACATCAGCTCAGCCAATCCTCTGTTGTGCTTGATTTTATTCCCGAAGGCCCAAAAACTGAAGGCCCAACGGCCAAGATGGGCACCAATGCCCCGGCCTTGGTTTTGAATTCCACACAACCAAACAACAGCAGCCCAGGTTCGGCAAGCCGGCAACCCGTCCTAAACACCGAAACAGCGTTGGGGCTTTCGGCAAATCAGGGTTTGCCCGAACAAATCTGGCCCTTAGAATGGGTTTTAGAGCGGCCCGAGCCGCTTCAACTTCAGGGCCAGGCCGCCGGGATTCATCCCAGCATAGAACGGCCCAGCCCAACACGAGCAAGCAGGCCAATCGGGCTTGGCCTAGACGTTCGTGCCGGAATCAGCTGGGGTCTTCAGTCAACCTCGCACAGCCTGCCACAACAAGTGTCGTTGGGAAAAGCTTCGGCTCCCGAAACGCCGGCTCAAACCACTTGGATTCAACTTGGGCTGCGCCGCCGCATCGGCCAGCATTGGAGTTTAAATGCCGGACTAAACCTAAACCTGCAGCAACACACCTTTTCTAGGTCGGCCTTGCACCATGCTCCTTTGAATTCCATTGCCAGCGGTTTGGTGCACAGCAACATCATCTCGCCCCTGGGTCCCGTTTCGGGCTTGGCCATGAACATCGACTATTTTGCGCCCGAATCTGAGGCCCAGGTTTTAAATTCCGACACCCTGTTGGGCGGGCCAATGCAGCGAGTGGATGTTCAGCACTCCGAGGTTTCCTTGGCTTTAGGGCTCAGCTTTAGGCCCCAAAAGAACAGGGGGCTTAAGTTCAATGCTTGGTCTTGGCAGGTCGAGGCCTTTGTTTATCCGGGGCTCTTGATTTACAACCGAGCCACGGTCCAATCCGATCAAGCTCAGGCAGAGGTGGGCGAAATACAGGGCATGAATCCCTTTACCCTATCGGGGTCGCTGTCGCTTTCCATGGTTCACACCCGCCCATCCGGGCTATCTTTTTATGCGGGTCCCACATTCTCGGCCCGTTTAAATCAAAGCAACACCTTGCAGGGCAGTTCCGGAATTCCCATTTCGTTGGGGGCGCAGTTCGGAATGTCGTTTTAACCGAATTTTCTTGAGTTTTTGGGGCGGCAGCCGGGCTTTCCGGGCTACTCCGCGCTTGCCGAAAGGCTGGCCCAGCTGGTTTGCGGGGGCTCCTAAGGTCGCCTCCGCACCTAGCGGGCCAGGCTTCGGCACCCTTGCGGGGTAGCCGCGTCAATCCCTGCCGCGTTGTTGCCGTTTGCCGTGTGGAATTTGAAAAGGGGTTGGAGGGCCAACGTAGATGCGCAAAACGCGGCGTCGCCTAGGTTCGATTCGGTGTCTAAGGGGTGTTGATTTTGTGTCAATCTGCGATAAAAACCAGTACATTCGATAACACGAAACAAACCTGCGCCTATACGGCTAAATTGGCGGATTGGGAAAGGTTTGTAGCGGCTATAAGCAAGTTAGCCACAACCTCGTAAAAACACATATGAATCAGACAATTTATCAAGACGAAAATAAAAACGCCATTCGGTTTTCAGAGTTCAACAAACTAGAAGCCGAGACACCTTTCACCGGTTTGGGTATCAAATATGTCGCATCAGGTGAAGAAACCTATTTCGCCAATGGTAAAAATTTTTCAGTTAAAGAGGGTGAATACATCATTGGAAATGATTTCACATCTTCCATTGTTAAAATAGATCACCTGAAGCCTGTTCAAGGACTTTGCATTGATATTTCGTCTGAAATTATTTCTGAAGTTGCCGACTATTATGATTTGAATGGCGTAGATCTCAGGGAATTTTTGCTCTCCGATCAGTTTTTTGTGAATCGCTACAATATCAAAAACACCACCTTAGGTTATTCATTGGTTGACATTAATGAATCAATCAACACAAGAAACCACGATATGCAGTTTTTACAGGAAGAACTGTTCTACTCATTGGCAGAATCCATAATCACTGACCAGCGTTTTATATTCAATCATTTGAATAAAATGGATTTTAAAAAAGTAAATACCAATGAAGAAGTTTTTCGCCTATTACTTAATGCAAAGGAATTGCTTGATCTCCACGCAATGAAAAACTTGTCGTTGGAAGAAATCAGTGCAGGAGCCGGAATCTCAAAATACCATTTCATTCGCCTTTTTAAGAACGTTTTTGGAATTTCCCCTTATCAATATCAAATCCGGAGAAGGCTAGAAAATGCGAAACTCGAAATACTAAAAGGTGTTTCCATTCTTGATACTGCTTTTGCTTGTGGCTATGCCGATTTAGCTTCTTTCTCTAAAGCATTCAAGCAAGCTTTTGGGCAATCACCAAGTCAATTTATTAAATAAGCAATTTTTGACAAGAGGAAGTTCCTGAAAAAGGTTTTTTTTGTCTTAAAAAAGTCATGATTCGATTAATTTATCTTTGTTTTCTATTCTTTATTAGTGTTAATGGGTATTCCCAACTTCAGCGTAAAGTGCAATTTGGTGCACGTGTAGAATATGTCACCGAAAATGGAACTTCCGGTTGTAAAGTGCTGCAAGTTGCCCGAGGAACAAGTGTTGCACTTAAATTGCAAGAAAAGGATTTGATTGTAAAAATTGGCAATTCCACTTTTGCATCAACGGCCGAATTTAACCAACAATTCTTAACCTATTCTCCAAATCAAGAAGTACAGTTAACTGTCCTGCGCGGCAAAAATAAACTTGTGCTAAAAGCAAAAGCAGTTGCACGTCCTTATGAAACAGATGATAATGCAACAGTCATTTACGATGAAGCTCCTTATAAAGGTGGGCAATTACGCGTAATCATCAACAAGCCCATTAAAGAGAATAAAATGCCCGCAATGTTATTCATCCCAGGATATACGTGTAGCAGTATCGATGATTTATCTAACAACCATCCATACAAACGCATTGTTGATGCATATGTTGACGCTGGTTACGTTACACTGCGCATTGAGAAAAGCGGACTGGGAGACAGCAAAAATACACCTCCTTGCGAGTCTTGTGATTTGCTAGATGAAATTGAAAATTTTGAAGTTGGATTAAAAAAATTGAAGTCGCTTCCCTATGTAGATTCTAATCAAATCATTATTGTTGGTCATTCCATGGGTGGAATTGTTGCGCCAGCAATTAGTGCAAAAAATAAGGTTGCAGGTGTTGTAGTATATGGAACTACTGCTAAATCTTGGTTTGAGTATCAAATCGAAATGTATCGTGTACAAAATGCATTGGCAGGCATGAACCCGATTGAAGTAGAGCAATCTGTAATTGCTCAATATGATTTGAATTATCGTTACTTCGTTAAGAAAGAAAAACTAGAAGATATTGCTAAAGACACTAAGGCCGACAGTATTTTACGCACTAGTTGGGAATACGATGGCAAAGGAAAAATTTATTCGAGGAATGCAGAGTACTGGCGTCAAATTCAAGACTATCCACACCTCGAAAACTGGAAAAATACCAAGGCAAAAGTGTTGGTTCAATTCGGCGAATCTGATTTTCAAGCCTTTTCAAGAGCTGACCATCAGCAAATTGTGAATACGGTGAATTATTTCAATCCGGGAAATGCAACGTTGATGACTTATCCTTCAACGGATCATTTCTTTGCTAAATCGGGCACGTCGCAAGAAGCCTATAATAAATTCGCCAACGGTCAAATACAACAGCTATTCGATGAATACAACCATGAGGTTGGTTTATCCGCGGTGAAATGGAGCAATGAAATTCTATCCAAAAAGGACGAGGTTAGACTTCCCGAAAAAGGTTGGAAAAAACTGAATACCGAGCGTTATCCTGGTAAACAAGATGACATCACGTTCATCAATGAAAATGAAGGTTGGTATGTCAACGGTTACGGAAGCATTTACCACACAAAAAATAGCGGTGAAACGTGGGAAAAACAACTAGAAAAGAAAGGGGCTTTTTTCCGCTGCATTGCCTTTGTGGATAGCCTGCGTGGTTTTGCTGGAACTGTTGGAACCGATTACTTTCCAGATGTAACAGATACTATTCCATTATATGGAACAATAGATGGCGGAAAAACATGGAATCCTGTTTCATATGCTGGACCTTATGTGAAAGGACTGTGTGCGATGGATATCGTCAAAGAACAGTACATCAATCATGGCAAAAGCGATTATAAAATTCATATTTACGGAGTTGGACGCGTTGGAAGTCCGGCAAATATGATGGTCTCACACGATGGCGGTTTGAATTGGACATCGAATAGCATGAATAAAGACTGTAAAATGTTGTTTGACATTAAAATGTTTGATAAAAACAACGGGATCGTTTGCGCTGCATCGGATGAAGACATGGAAAAATCCAATGCCTTGATTTTAAAAACGAGCGATGGCGGAAAGACCTGGAAAAAAGTGTATCAATCCAATCGTCCATTTGAAGGCACTTGGAAAGCCTCGTTTCCAACAAAGGAAGTTGGCTATGTAACCATACAATCCTATAACCCTGATCCAAACGTGAAACAACAACGCATTGCCAAAACTACAGATGGCGGTGAAACTTGGAATGAAATCAACTTAGTGGAAGATGCTGGAGCAAGAGAATTTGGCATTGGGTTTATTGACGAAAACCATGGTTTCGTTGGCACCATGAACAGCGGTTATGAAACCAAAGATGGTGGTAAAACCTGGACAAAGGTAAATTTAGGAATGGCTTGCAATAAAATCAGAATTCACAAAGATGCCAATAGAAAAGTGTATGGGTATGCAATTGGTGTGGATGTGATGAAGGGTGAATTTTAAACTAAATAAAATACCAAATGCAAGAATTAATTGAAGACTTGAAAACATTGATTTCAAAAAATTGGAAAGTGATTTTACTAATTGCCATTATAGTTTATCTCATTTTTTCCTACTCTGACATCAAACATGGAATCATGGATGGCTGGATGAATAAATGAGGCAGTGGCTAACACGGGTTTGGCAAAAGTGGCGGTTCAGTGCTCCGCAGAAACATTTGTGGTTAATCAAACATTGGTTCTCCGCATCAACATTTGTGGTGAAAATCGCCACCTTCGCCAAGCCCGAAACCGTCAGTTTGAACAAAGCAATTCTGTGCAGGAACAGAACGCAACCAAAATAAAACAGGGCGAAATGCCAAGGCTTGGCCCAGGTCTCATTGCACACGAATTCGGCCAGAACGCCGCCCGCGGCAGGGATTGACGAGGCTACCCCGCAAGGGTGCCGAAGCCTGGCCCGCTAGGTGCGGAGGCGACTTTAGGAGCCCCCGCAAACCAGCTGGGCCAGCCTTTCGGCAACCGCGGAGTAGCCCGGAAAGCCCGGCTGCCGCCCCCCACAATCCCCCATCTTTAAAACCGAGCAATTCTCCGTTTCTTTGCCCCATGGTTTTTAGCAGCATTGTTTTCCTGCTCTACTTCCTGCCCCTTTTTTTGCTCTGCTATACTTGGGCGCCCCGCAAAGCAAAAAATGTGGTGATTTTGCTGTTCAGCATTGTGTTCTACAGCTGGGGAGCCCCCCGATTTATTTTTGTTATTCTAGGTACAACCCTGCTTGATTTTCACCTGGTTCGCCTTATGGATTCCATGGCAGAAGCCTGGAAGCGAAAGGCCCTGCTGGCCCTGTCGCTGTTGGTGAATTTGGGCCTGCTGCTCTACTTTAAATACTCCAACTTTTTTATTGAAAACCTGAATGGAGTGCTGGCTCTGGGCGGCATGCAGGGACTTCACTGGACCAAACTGGTTTTGCCCATTGGCATTTCGTTTTACACGTTTGAAACCATCACGTATGTGGTAGATGTGTACCGAAAGGTGCACCGGCCTCTGCGCAATTTTTGGGATTATCAGCTTTACATTATTCTGTTTCCGAAGCTGATAGCAGGGCCCATTGTTCGCTACCACGATTTGGCCGGGCAAATAGAAGACCGGCAGAAGCACGAAACCGCCGACAACCGGCTTCAAGGTTTGTACCGTTTTACCTTGGGGTTGGCAAAAAAGGTGCTTATTGCCAACCACGTAGGGGCTTTTGCCGACCAGGTTTTTGCCGCCGAAATTCAGGGACTGGGCAGCGCATCGGCCTGGTTGGGCCTTTTGGCGCGAGACATTTACCGGCGCGACCAGAGCATCAGACTTTTCGGGCTATTCAGACATGGCCTTGGGATTGGCCCAGACCATGGGATTTCGTTTGCCCGAAAACTTCAACAACCCCTATGTGTCGGGCAGCATCACCGAATTTTGGCGGCGCTGGCACATGACCTTGGGCGCCTGGATGCGCGAATACCTGTACATTCCCTTGGGCGGAAACCGGGGGCCGGGTTGGAGAACCTACCTGAATTTATGGTTGGTGTTCTTGGCTTCGGGCATTTGGCATGGAGCGTCTTGGTCGTTTGTGGTTTGGGGAGCCTACCACGGCTTGTTTTTGGTGCTTGAACGCAGTTTTTTACTCCGGATTTACCAAAAAATGG
>CAYTJB010000120.1:6610-8807 GCA_964437995.1 uncultured Bacteroides sp.
TTCCACGCCTAATTACCTTTGGCTTGGTGATGCTGGGCTGGGCCTTTTTCCGCATTGAAAGCCTGAATCAAGCCCTTGAATTCATGGGCAGGCTGTTTGCTTTTGAAACGGGTTGGACCGTTGCAGCTGGAGCAGAAGTGTGGGCCCGGATTTTGCCGGCCTTGATTTTCGCCTTTTGGGTTTTATTGCCCAAAGGGCAGGCCCTGCAAAATGCGGTGTATTTCGGAGAACACAGCGGTAGGCGGCATGTGTTTCTTTCGGCAATGTCCTTGGTTTTGTGGTGGTTGTGCCTTTCGGGCATTGCCGGATTTTCCTTTAATCCATTTATTTATTTCCGGTTTTGAAGCAGCGGGGCAACATAGGGAAATGGGTTTGGGGACTTTGGCTTGTGCTGTTGGCGCTTCCAGCCATTCAGGGCCTGTTTGCGCCCATACGAATTAAACCGCTTCAAGGGGCAATCGAAGAGCCCGATACGCCTGCGTTGGGATTAAAAGCCTGGTGGGATGCGGCATTCCAGCTTCAAGCCGAAGCGTGGTTAAGCCACCATGTGGGGTTTCGGCCGCTGTGGATTCGAACCAACAACCAAATCAACTACAGTTTTTTTAACAAAGCAGGCGCCAGAGGGGTGGTAGTAGGAAAACAGCGGTACTTGTTCGAAGAAAACTACATAAAGGCCTATTATGGCTCAGATTTTATTGGAAAGGACAGCATAGGCCGGCGCATGGACCGCCTCGAATTCATTAGCGAAACCTTGCAGCGGCAAGGCAAGCTCTTGCTGTTGGTGTTTGCTGCGGGCAAGGGTTCGTACTATTCCGAGTACATTCCTGAAGATAGGGTACAAGAGCGCGGAACCACAAACCACCAAATCTACTTGCAAGAAGCCCAACAGCGAGGGATTCCCGTTCTCGATTTTCACACCTATTTTTTGGAACAAAAGAACAAATCGGCCTACCCGCTTTACCCCCAATACGGCATTCATTGGAGCGAGTATGGAATGGCTTTGGCGGGCGACTCCTTGATTCGCCGAATAGAACAGCAATGCGGCTGGAGGCTGCCCCGGATTTCTTGGGATCGGGTAGAATGGAAACAACCCCGGGGCACCGACTGCGACATTGCTGGAGGCATGAATTTGCTTTGGAACATGAAATCCTTCCCGATGGCCTATCCGGAACTGCAATTTGAATCAGACAAAGGAAAGCAGCGGCCGGCGGTTTTGGTGATCAGCGACAGTTTTTATTGGGGGCTGTTTAATTTTGGAATTTCCCGGAGTTTTAATCCCGGGCATTTTTGGTTTTACAACCACGAGGTATATCCAAAGCAGTTTGGGGGTCCCAGCACGGTAAAGCAGCTCAAATTATTGGAGGAGATCGCTCGGCATGATGTTGTGGTAATAATGGCGACCGAGGCCACTCTGCCCAAATTGGGGTGGGGTTTTATTGAATCGGCATCGGCGGAACTCGGCTACGAGGGCAGCGCGGCCGGGGTAAAATAGGGATTTAAGAAAAAGAGGCAATCCAGCCTTCGCGCAGGCAATCGGGGTGGTGGTGGTCAAAACCGCCCATGGAATTGGGCGTGCGGTTTCGGCCCAATGGCGAAATAAGGGTAATGCTGGGCCGGGCGCCACAGACTTGAAAGGCTTGGCTTAGGGCTTTGCCAACGGATTCTAAATTTAAACGGTAGCGTTTAATGCTGGAGTGTGCCGCTTCGGTGCCGGCCAAAACCAGGGCCAGCTGCTTGTGTTTTTCAATCCATTGAGGGATTTGCTGGATCAGCGCCAAATCCTCGGCCAATCCGCCGCTTTTGTTGCTAAACAAGGCGCCGGTGGATGCATCAAATCCATTTTGGGTCAAGGCGTGTTTGGCAAGATCGCGGTGTTTTTGGGGGTCAAAGCCGGAGTAATTTAGGGTTTGAAACGAATCGACCGGCCCAAGGGAAGGAATGGGGCATTGTTCATGCACATTCCAGCCGTCTAAATCAAGAATATGCAGGGCAATTCCTCCGGAAAACACCACCCAAAGACGGGCGTCGCTCTTTTTTTTCGGGTCGCGCAGGGCTTCTGCGGAAAGCAATGCTTGCTGCTGCTCCCAAAACCGCAGATTGGCGAAGAAATCGACGTCGGTTCATCATATCTTAGCAACGTTTGATTTGTAATTCAATTGCAAGGTACGAAATTAGAGGGGTAGGGGTGGGGGAGGCA
>CAYTJB010000121.1:0-6087 GCA_964437995.1 uncultured Bacteroides sp.
TAATGTGGTCACCTGAATATAACAAAGCATTAGATTGGGCAAGTGCAAAATTAAAAGAATTTAATTTGCAAAATATTAATAAAGAGAGCATTGATTTGGTAGGTAAAAGTTGGACAATGAAAAAATATTACGCATATATAACAGAACCTTTTTTTATGCCATTGATTGCTTACCCAAAAGTATGGTCACCTGCTACAAATGGTGAAATTGAAAGCGAAGTAACATATTTGGATGCAAAAACTGAAAACGATTTAGAAAAATATAAAGGGAAATTAAAGGGGAAAATTATATTAATTTCGGAATCATCAGGAGAACCACCATATAATAAACTTGTGAGCAGATATAAAGATTCTACATTGCAATATATGGAAAAAATTTTGATTCCAAGCAAAGAAGACAAAGCAAAAAATACAAAGCAAAAAACAGAAATAGAATCGCAAATGCTTTCGTATTTCAATTTTATAGCAAAAAAAGTAGAATTTTGTAAAAACGAAGGTGCTTTGCTAATACTTGATCATGGGTTTAAATATTATGGAATCACTCAAGTTTGGGGTGCTACAATGACTGTGCAAGCAAAAGATGAGGTTGAATTTTTGATAAGACTTGCATCTATACCAAATTTGCCAGAAACTTTGCCACAAATGAGTGTTTCGTTAGAACAATATAATCATTTAATAAGACTTTGCAAAAAAGGTAAAACTGTAAAAATACAGGCAAATGTAGATGTGAAATTTCAGGAACCTCAACAAGGATTTAATTTGTTAGCAGAAATACCAGGTACCGATTTAAAAAATGAAATAGTAATAATAGGTGCTCATATTGATTCATATCATGTTGGACTTTCGGCTGCTGATAATACTGCAGGAGTAGTTACATGCATGGAAGCCATGCGAATTTTACAAAAATTGAATATTAAACCACGTCGCACAATTCGTATTGGCTTGTGGGCAGGAGAAGAACAAGGTTATTTAGGCTCAACTGCACATATTAAAAATCATTTCACTAATGGTAATGAAAAATGTTATGCTTATTTTAATATGGATAATGGAGCTGGAAGGTTTCGTGGAGTTTATGCACAAGAAAACGAAGGTGCAAAGAAAGTATTTAAAGAATGGATGGGAATTATTAACGATCCGAAATTTAAAACAGTAAATTTAAGTGAAGCTGAAAATTCAGATCATATTTCTTTTGATAAAGCAGGATTGCCAGGTTTCCAATTTATTCAAGATGAGTTAGAATATTTTAAAATTTACCACACCAATGCCGATATGGTAGAACGTGTTCCTCGCGATGATATGAAACAAAATGCTTATTATATGACTATGTTTGCTTACTTAGCAGTAATAAAAGAGGGTAAATTTCCTCAAAAATAAAATGTTTTACCGAATAATTTGAATAAGTAACTTTTAACTTTATAAACTGCTATTGTAGCATTTTTAAGTAAGAAACTTCTTTTTCGCTCAAAAATCGCCACATTCCACGAGGAATATCTTTTTTAGTAAGTCCTGCGAACATAGTTCTGTCGAGTTTTACTACTTCGTAACCCAATGCTTCGAAAAGGCGACGAATTACACGGTTTTTGCCAGTATGTATTTCGATGCCAATTTCTTTTTTGTTTTTATTCTCGTCAATATAGGCAATGTCGTCAACTTTTACTATACCATCTTCTAATTCAATGCCATCCCAAAGTTTTTCCATATCAGATTTTGAAAGGGCACGGTCTAACTCAACATGATACAATTTTTTTACTCCATAACGAGGATGGGTAAGCTTTTTAGCCAATTCGCCATCGTTGGTAAAGAGCAATAAGCCGGAAGTATTGCGGTCGAGCCTGCCTACTGGATACAAACGCTCTTTGCAAGCATCTTTTACCAAAGCCATTACGGTACGGCGTTCTTGTGGGTCGTCAACCGTAGTAATATAGCCTTTAGGCTTGTTGAGTAAAACGTATTTCTTTTTTTCACTTACCAAAGTTTCGCCACCATATTGCACAGAATCGGTAGGAAGCACTTTTGTACCTAATTCGGTAACAATTACACCATTAATTGCAACGGCACCACTAATAATTAAGTCATCGGCTTCGCGACGTGAGCAAATACCAGCATTAGCAATATACTTGTTTAAACGTATGGCTGAAGTATCAGGACGGTTGGTGCTTTTAAAATCTTTTAGTTCCAATACATCTGCACGTTTGGGGCGTTCGCGAACCGGTAAATCAATTTCCGAAGTTCTGCGACGTGGCTTGTTTTTATGGAGGTAGCGATCATTGGCAGGGTTATCATCATAACTTCTTTTTTTCTCAGAAAAAGGTCTGTCGTCTTTTTGATAACCTTTTTTATAATCTCTGGCTGGATTTGAACTTTCGCCTGAATCTTTCTCTCTTCTTGGTTTGTATTCTGATTTTTCGTTTCTTTCGCCGTAAGAAGGTTTGCTGTCTCTGCCGCCAAACTTAGGTTTAAACGATGTTTCTCTTTTTTCTCCGTAGTTGGGTTTGTCTTTTCTATCTTGATACGAAAGTCTTTCCGATGATTTATTATCTCTGTCGCTGTATCTTGGCTTATCGTCTCTATCACGATAAGAAGGTTTGCTGTCTCTATCAGCAAATTTAGGTTTAAATGAGCTTTCTCTTTTTTCTCCGTAATTGGGTTTATCATTTCTATCGCGAAACGAAGGTCTTTCAGACGATTTATTATCCCTATCGCCATATCTTGGCTTATCGCCTCTATCACTGTAAAAAGGTTTGCTATCTCTATCGCCATATTTGGGTTTACCGTAAGGTTTGTCGGTATTGCCAAATTTAGGTTTAAAAGATGATGTCGAACTTTTGGGTCTGTCTGATGAGTCGGTTTTCCTTTTCCAATCTGGCTTTGAGTGATTAGATGATGCTTCTGAACTTCTGCTTCTTTCTGGCTTTCCAAAAGAGCGTTTATTGTTACTTCTTTCCATGATGTTTTTAAAATGCGGCTGCAAAGGTAGTCATAATGTTGGTAATTTCCTAAATATAATTTAGTTAAGAAAACAGAATTAAAATATTCAAAAACAAGATTAAGAGTTCAAAAACAAGATTTTGCACTCTTATTGTTTTTAAGTATTTTTGCCAAAAATATGATGATATAATGACAAAGCTAAGTGTAAATATCAATAAAATAGCAACTTTGCGTAATGCTCGTGGCGGAAATGTTCCTAATGTACTTAATGTAGCGTTGGATTGCGAACGTTTTGGTGCACAGGGTATAACAGTGCATCCTCGTCCCGACGAAAGGCATATTCGCTATAGCGATGTGTATGAGCTAAAACCAAAACTGACTACTGAATTTAATATCGAAGGTTATCCAAATAAAGAATTTATCCGTTTGGTAACTTCTGTTAAACCAACACAAGTTACGTTGGTTCCCGACCCGCCCGATGCACTTACCTCTAATGCTGGTTGGGATACCATTGCAAATGAAGCTTTTTTGAAAGATGTAGTGGCTCAATTTCATAGTTTTGGCATTAGAACTTCTATTTTTATAGAAACAGATGTGAAAATGATTGAAAATGCTGTTAAAACCGGCACCGACCGCATTGAACTTTATACCGAAAGTTATGCAAAAAACTACTCAATTGACAAAATAAAAGCCATTGCTCCATTTATTGAAGCAGCCCAAAAAGCCAATGAATTAGGCTTAGGTATCAATGCTGGACACGATTTAGATTTGAATAATTTAGCATATTTTGCAAACAATATTCCCGGCTTACTCGAAGTTTCTATCGGTCATGCGTTGATAAGCGATGCTTTGTATTTTGGCTTGGAAAACACAATACAGCTTTATTTGAGAGGATTGAAATAATACGATAGGTTCCATTTAGCCTAATACCGAATGGAGATATATATAGTCCTATGTACTATCGTTTTTGAACTACTCGCCTAACGGCATTCAGGTAACATATTTCTGCTCGGTATTATACCTTAAATTAAATTTGGATTAATTTATAAGGTTATGTTTTAAGATATTGTGGATAAAAAATTGAAATCAGAGTATCTTCTCTCTTACAAAAGGTTAAACCACTAAGGCACGGAGATCACTAAGCTACACTAAGAAGTTAAAAAAATGTCATTACAATTAAAACCCTTAGTGTTTCTATGTGTCCTTAGTGTCTTAGTGGTAAAATATTTTTTTAACTTTTTAACTTTCAACATTATTCTAAAACATAACCATTTATAATTCATTTTGGTATAACTTTCAATTCAATGACAATTACAGCTTTTTGAAAAATAAATATTGGTATTGGGCAATAAATCAGCTATTGCTTTTTGCTTGTCTTCGTTTATCAATACTACTCTCAAATCGAGTTTTTTAAGCGTATCTTTCAACTTTGCAATTTCAACAGGAAACACATCAATTTCATTGCTCCATAAATCTAAAAACTCAAGATTTATCAAATTTCCTACTTCGGGAGGAAGTGCGTAAATATCGTTTTGATTGGCAATTAATTCAATTAAATTGGTTAAATTACCTATTGATGCAGGAAATTCCATGATTTTATTTCTCGAAACATCTAATTTTTGCAAATTAGATAAATTCCCGATTTCTGGTGGTATTTTTTGGAGTTTGTTTTTTGCCAAAATTAATTCCTGCAAATTATACAAGCTAAATACACTTTTGGGAACAGTTTTCAGTTTTTGCTTGCTTAAATCCAAACGATACACTTTTTCAGGATTTTTTAAAGCTTCACTCACAGAAGTATAAACCGGCTGTTGTTCCAACTGATTGGGTGTAAGCAATTGTGCATTTACTGAAAAACGTAAGAAAACAATTCCAATAATGATAAAAATTCTATACATCAGTATTACGAATTTAAAATTGTGTTGGCTATAATTTTGTCTTTATTCAATTGAACAACAAGCTCTTCTAAATTATTAAATCGTTGTTCGTCCCTAATTTTATCAACGAAATATACTTTTATATATTGCCCATAAATATCTGTATTAAAATCAAATAGATGTGCTTCTATCGAAAGTTTATTGATATTTAAAGTGGGTCGAATGCCAATATTAAGCATTCCATTGTAAATGTGATTGTTACATTCTATTCTGACCGCATAAGCACCCATAGAAGGTATTAATTTAAAATCATTTTCTAAATCAATATTTGCTGTAGGGAAACCTATTTTTTGCCCAATTTGATTGCCCATTACCACTTTTCCCGAGAGTTCATAAAAATAACCCAACAAATGATTGGCTAATTGAATATTCCCTTTATCAAGAGCTTCTCTTATTTTGGTTGAACTTACAGGTATTCCATCCAAATCTTTTAAATCAACTTGCTCAATATCAAATTTATATTTTTTGCTTAAATCTGAAAGCTGATTAAAATTATTGTTTTCTTTATTGCCAAAACGATTGTCGTAACCAAGTATTAATGCTTTGATATTCAAGCTATTTACAAGATACTCTTTTACAAATTCGGCAGTAGATTTTTTTGAAAATTCTTTGGTAAAAGGCAGAAAAACAAGATGATCAACACCAGATTTTTCAATCAACTGAATTTTTTCTTGGTACGAATTGATGAATTTTAATTTATACGAATCGTGCTGCAACACCATGCGAGGATGTGTATCGAAAGTAATAACAATAGCTTCGCCATTATTTTCGCGTGCTTTAGCCACCAAATGCAATAATATCTGCTGATGCCCCAAATGAACACCATCAAACATCCCGATAGTAGCAACAGCAAACGAAATACTTGGAATAGCTTCTATTTTATTATATATTTTCATTCGTTTGATTTATTAAAATATCACACAATAGCTGAGGCTAAAAGCTGGCGGGCATTTCGGAGCACAAAACTGTCAATCTGCGATAAAGTTTATTAGATGCAATGCCCTTCGAATTAGCACTAATTGCCCGCTTGATTTTAGCCTTTGTTAGGGGCTGGCACTTTTTCACTTTCTATAACACCTAAATACATTCTAAACATTGGATGTATCATAAATTTTTCAATACTACCAATATTTGATTGACTAATTTCATTTATCCCAAAATAACCATCCTGTTGCTTTCCCTCAATATAACAACTTGTATATATTTTTAAAAAACCAACTTGC
>CAYTJB010000121.1:6097-7798 GCA_964437995.1 uncultured Bacteroides sp.
TAAAAAAATATCACACAACGTTTTAATATTGGATTTGGCAGGCTTTTTCTTGCACAAACTGTCAAACCGTTAAAAAATTTGAAATTTGTTAGAAGTATCAAGTTGCCCATAACAGCCTGCTAAATTCCAATATGGTGTTAGCGGCTGGGTTTTATTACCATTCAGATTCAATATTTTTACTGTATTTCTCAATTGCATCTTTATAAAGTTGTTCACTTTCATCTTTAAATCTACTTTTACTATCAAGCAATTCAGAGAATTTATTAAATAAATTTCTATAAATAATTTGATGAGCTTTATTTTGAATTTTCTCTTGTTCAAATTCGTCCATTTGAAAGTCAGTTTCAATAGATTTATCCAATAAAATCATTAAATCATCTTTGTTGATTTTGTCGATTTCTTTCCAGCTATCTTGCTCTAGGCAATAATACCCCTTGTCATTTTCAATCTTTAAGTATTTATATGCAACATTACCTGCCTCAAGGCAATTCAAAATAATATTATAATTGCTTATTTCTTCACCATTTACTGTTTTTAAAGAATTGTCTGAAGGATATCCAGAGAAAATTTTATAAACAGGTTTTCTTTCGACAATTTCTTTTTTTGTAAATAAAACAAAATCGGGTTTGATTGATGCACCCACAGTATTATTATGTGTAACAATTATTACAGGTAATGATTTGGAAATCTCTTTAATTTGTTCGTTAACCTCATTTTTTAAAAATAAATTATCAAAAGATGATTCAGGTTCATCAATAAGAAGCAAATCGTAATGATGAGCATTTTGAATTTTCTCCAACAAGTTAAACTCAGAACGTTCACCACCAGAAACCTCAGTACCATATTCATTTAGAATTTGATAATCTATATCAACAAAATATTTATAATATTCTGTTTCTGGTAACAATTCAATTTCTTTTAAAGCTTCTAAAAATTCTATTGGATTTTGATAACAATTAAATGCATCACTAAATCTTAATTTTCGACCACTTTTATTTAACAATTCTTGTGCTCCAGAATACATTTTTGAAGAAGCAATTATTTGAAATCTTCTAACCTCATTTTTCTCTATTATTTTTTCTGTTTTAACAAGATTGGCTATAGTTTTAAATTTATTCAACTTTTCTTTTTCAATTAAGACACTATAAAAATCAATATCTTCTATTGAAGATGAAGCTGTAAATGATTTTAGTTCGGTTTTAATATTTGAAACAATGGAATTAACCCATAATTTCTTTTGGTTTAATTCTTGAACCTCATTATATTTAGTCATTAAATCAAGAATTAAACTTTTTAAGGTGTTAATTGTTATATGTTTATCTATGATTTCTCTGTATTCTTTGTTCTCAATTAATAATTCAACTGATTTAACAAGATTTTTAAGTGTTTCATTATCGGATTCGCTGTATTTACTTTCATTAAATAAAGTTGCTTGAGCAAATACATCTTTTTTTTCTTCCTCAGCAGCAACTCTTAACAAAGAATCTAAATAATTTTCTATTTCATTTTCATTTCTATTTCGATTAATAGTCGCAATATCATCGACAACTGCTTTAAATTCTTTTAAAAATTGCTCAGATACGCTACTTTGTTTTGCCGTCAATAGTTTATTGAATTTTTCTTTATCTTTTTCTTCATCGGTTTCTAACAACTCAAATTGTTTAATATACTTTACATTTTCAAATGTGCTGAAAATTCGTT
>CAYTJB010000121.1:7928-8773 GCA_964437995.1 uncultured Bacteroides sp.
AGGTAAAGGTTTTCCCAGATGACCTTTCACCCAATATAACATTAAGCCCAGTTGAAAGAATTTGACCATCTTCAAATACTTGAAAAAATTCATGCTTGTCATTTTCTGTAAGAAATACTTTAGCTTTATCAAACAAGCAAGTTTTAATACTTTTGAGAGAAACATTATCAATATCGATAAAAGTTTGTCTTGGCGAAAATTCAATCATGTTTTCAGTGAAACGCAAATCACTAAAAAGCACAGGGACTATACTTAAAGTATCTTTAATACAATATTTAAATTTTTTAGGACTTGAAACTTCACCGGCAGTAATAAATTGTCTTAATTCTTCAATAATTTCTTGTCTTAAAATTGGTTTTTTATCATAGTGTGGTATTAACAAGTACCTCTTTAAGTCACCAAATGATTCTTTCAACTGTGAAACAGTAATATTGTCTGTTGAATTTGTTATTAGAGTTTCAATTTTTTTACATTTGCTTTCAAAGTCTTCTAATTCGGCGTTTTCAGAAATTAGTAGTAAGTGTCCATTTTCTAAATTAATTTCTATTCCAGGTAAAACTATACAACTTAATTCATCATATATTAATCTGAATTGTTCTAAATCAAATAAATTATGATTTGTTATGGCGATACAATCAACGGATAATTTATCTACATATTCTTTAAGTTTGTCAAGACTAAAATTAAAATCAGAATCGCTAAACGATGGCTTTGTGTGTATATGTAAATCTAATTTTTTCAAAGTGTGTATTTTTTTGTATTTTTTTAAACCTTGCCGCTTTTATATATACGAAAATCCGTACAAAGCCTACCAATTTAGCATGCTTTGTATGGCAAAAGCCATA
>CAYTJB010000122.1:0-2805 GCA_964437995.1 uncultured Bacteroides sp.
TTGCATTAAAGCAGAAGCACCTAAGCGATTGGCTCCATGGTCGGAAAAGTTAGCTTCTCCGGCAACAAACAAACCGGGTATGGTTGATTGCAATTCGTAATCTACCCAAATGCCGCCCATAGTATAATGTACAGCAGGATAAATCATCATTGGATTTTCGTAAGGATTTTCATCTACAATTTTTTCATACATTTGAAAAAGATTACCATATCTTTCTTCAATTACATCTTTTCCTAAACGTTTAATGGCAGGTGCAAAATCTAAGTAAACCGCTAATCCTGTATTTCCAACGCCATAACCTGCATCACATCTTTCTTTTGCAGCTCGCGAAGCCACATCACGTGGAACTAAATTGCCAAAAGCAGGGTATCTTCTTTCGAGGAAATAGTCTCTGTCTTCTTCTTTTAAATCTTTGGCTTTTAATTGTTTATTTCTTATTTTTTCGGCATCTTCTTTATTTTTTGGCACCCAAATTCTTCCATCATTTCTCAAACTTTCGCTCATCAACGTAAGTTTCGATTGATAATCGCCATGAACAGGAATACAAGTTGGGTGAATTTGAACAAAGCAAGGGTTGGCAAAATATGCTCCTTTTTTATACAATTGCCATATAGCACTTGCATTTGAGTTCATTGCATTGGTGGACAAAAAATAAACATTGCTATACCCACCAGTAGCCACTACAACAGCATGTCCGAAATGTTTTTCCAACTCGCCAGTTACCAAGTTGCGAGCAATAATTCCTCTTGCTTTACCATCAACAGTAACCAAATCCATCATTTCGCGACGGGTAAACATTTTTACTGTGCCTAATTTAATTTGATGACTTAAAGCACCATAAGCTCCTAATAATAGTTGTTGCCCCGTTTGCCCACGTGCATAAAAAGTTCGGGAAACCTGAGCACCACCAAACGAACGATTATCAAGCAATCCACTATAATCTCTTGCAAAAGGAACGCCTTGAGCAACGCATTGGTCAATAATTTGATTACTTACTTCTGCCAAACGATGTACATTGGCTTCTCTGGCACGATAATCGCCGCCTTTAATAGTATCGTAAAATAAACGATAAACACTATCGCCATCGTTAGGATAATTTTTAGCAGCATTTATACCTCCTTGAGCAGCAATACTGTGTGCTCTTCGTGGGCTATCTTGTATGCAAAAAATCTTAACATTAAAACCTAATGCACCTAAGCTTGCTGCTGCCGAAGCACCTGCTAAACCAGTACCAACCACAATAATGTCGAGCTTCATTTTATTTGCGGGACTTACCAAATTTTGATGAGCTTTATAATTTGTCCATTTTTCGGCTATTGTGCCTTGAGGGATTTTTGCGTTCAATTTTGTCATAATGAAAATAGTTTATAAAGTTAAAAAAGTTTATAAAGTTTATAAAGTAGTTGGTTTGAAATTAATCATTTCAACTATATACTTTATGAACTAAATTTATGCTTTTAAAAAAAGATAAAAAATAGGTATAATATTAAAGCCTATCACTATAATTATTGAGTAAATGGTTGAAAATACTTTAATATAAGGAGTATAGGCTGGATGGTTTAGTCCAAGTGATTGAAAACCAGCTTGAAATGCGTGATTTAGATGAAATCCTAAAATTGTTATCAAAACAATATAAATAATTGAATATGTTGAGTTTGCAAAAAGAAGATTTGCAATTGCGTAAAAATCAGGCTCTCCATCAATTAATGGAATAGGGCTTTGAACCCAACCCATTTTTATAAAATAAAAATTTATAAAATGGATGATAAGAAAAGTAAGAACAATTCCGCCGGTATAAATCATGTATTTTGAAAAGAAAGAAGTGTTGGATTTATTACAAACTTTATATCCAACAGGACGCGACATCCAATTTTTAATTTGCAAAATGATTCCAAAAATAATATGTATAATTAGCCCACCGAATAAAAACACTTCAAATACTTTTATTATATAGTTTGTACCCATAAAATGTGCAGCTGCGTTAAACCACAAGCCATCATCGTCTCTCAAAAGACAAAGATTAATAGATAAATGAACCAATAAAAACGTCATTAAAAATAGCCCAGCCAATGCCATCACTATTTTTTTTGTTAAAGATGAAAAATTAAAAAAAGCATTCATAAGAATAGTTTATAAAGTTTATAAAGTTGAAAGTTAATAAAGTTAAATAGCAGATTTTCTGCATATTACAATATTTATTTTATTTATTATTTGCAAAAAAATGTTACAATTTACATATTTTTCTGATATGTCGTTTTGTCATTCCGAGTGATAGCGAGGAATCTCAATTAATAAAGTATTCATAATTATTTTACAGAATGAGATGCTTCCTTCGTCAGCATGACAAAAGAGAACGTCAGCAAAACAAAAAATGATACTAATAAAATGGAGTTTCTTGCAGGCACTATTTACATAATATATTAAACGTCAATAGAATAAATAATTAAATTAAAAATTCTTTTATTGATTTTTTATTTTCAAACAAATTAATGTAAGTTTGTAGCTAAAAAAGTGTAACAAAAATAAGTATTATTTTTAAAATAATTCATTTTTAAAACTTTTTATAAAATTATGTGCAAAATGAATTCTAATTTATTTATAAAAAATCGTCAAAAACTAATTAATAGTTTATTGCCTGATTCTCTTGCAATTATTAATGCCAATGACGAAATGCCAAGAAATGGCGACCAGTATTTTCCGTATCGTCAAAACTCTGATTTATTTTATCTTACGGGAATAAATGAGCCTAAAACAGCGTTGGTTTTATGCCCGAATCATCCAAACGATAATTACAGAGAGATTGTT
>CAYTJB010000122.1:2815-8741 GCA_964437995.1 uncultured Bacteroides sp.
AAACCAAGCGATTCTCATGCTATTTGGTACGGGCGCCAGCCAACAAAAGAAGAGGTTATTACAATTTCCGGCATTAAACAAGTGATGTGGCTCGAAGATTTTGATACAGTGCTGAAAGATGTAATGATAAATAGTAAAAATATATTCTTAAATATCAACGAAAATAGTAAGTTTACACCTGATTTTGATGATAGAAATCAACGTTTTACAAAAAAATTAAAAGAACAATTTCCATTACATCAGTATCATAGATTAGCTCCATTAATTACTGATTTAAGGCTAATTAAAGAACCGGAAGAAGTTGAATTGATAGAAAAAGCTTGCAATATTACTTCAAAAGCATTTCAACGTGTTTTAAAATTTACAAAACCTAATGTTTACGAACACGAAATTGAAGCCGAGCTATCGCATGAATTTACTATTAATAAAGCCAACGGACATGCTTATTATCCAATTATAGCTTCGGGAGAAAATGCTTGCACGCTTCATTATGTTAAAAACAAAGCTATATGCAATGATGGAGATTTGGTTTTACTTGATTTTGGTGCAGAATATGGAAATTATGCTTCAGATTGCACAAGAACAATTCCGATAAACGGAAAATTCTCAGAACGACAAAAAGCTTGTTATCAGGCAGTTTTGAATGTGCAAAAGAAAGCAATGGAATTATTTACCATAGGAAATACCATTGATAAATTAAATGCAGAAGTAAACAAATTAATTGAAATAGAGTTAATTAAGCTCGGATTGTTTACACAAGAAGATGTAAACAAGCAAAATCCAGAAAATCCATTATTAAAGAAATATTATATGCACGGAGTATCCCATTTTATTGGTTTGGATGTGCATGATGTAGGCAGTAAGCAAGCTGAATTTAAAGAAGGCATGGTGTTAAGTTGTGAACCTGCTATATATATTAAAGAAGAAAAAATTGGGATAAGAATTGAAAATGATATTTTGATTACCAAAAATGGTGCTGTTAATTTAACCAAAGATATTTCGATGGAAATTGAAGAAATTGAAGAATTGATGAGAGAAGTTTGAAGTTGGAAGACGGAAGTCAGAAGTCAGAAGTAAAAATAAAATTGATACCAAATAAAACAGTTTTGTTTCAAAAAAACATTTAATTTTGAAACATATTCAAAGCAAATTATAAACCATTAAAAACAAAAAAGATGTTCAATAAAAATGTATATATCGAAAGACGCAATCAATTAAAAAAAGATGTAAAATCGGGATTAATATTGCTGTTGGGCAACAAAGAAGTGTCCTTTAATTATCCTGCAAACACATACAGTTTCAGGCAAGATAGTAATTTTTTATATTTTTTTGGCTTAAACCAACCAGATGTAGCTGGAGTTATTGATATTGATAACAATAAAGATTATATTTTTGGCAATGATGTGGATATGGACGATATTATTTGGATGGGTTTTCAGCCATCAATGAAAGATAGAGCTACAGAAGTTGGCGTTGAGCATACAGCACCTCTTCTTTCGCTATTTGAAATGATTACCGAAGCTATCAAACAAGGTCGTAAAATTCACTTTACCTCTCCTTATAGAGCCGAAATCACAATGCTACTGGCTGATTTGTTGGGTGTTAAATACACAAATATTAAAAACTATGTTTCGGTAGAACTTATAAAAGCAATTGTAAAGCAACGCTCTATAAAATCGGATATAGAAATTATTGAAATTGAAAAGGCAATAGAAACAGCTTATTTAATGCACACCACAGCTATGAAAATGGCAAAATCGGGTATTTACGAAAGAGAAATTGCTGGAGCTATTGAAGGAATTGCTTTAGCAGCGGGTGGTCCCGTTTCTTTTCCTGTTATCTTGAGTATTAATGGACAAACATTGCACAATCATTATCATGGTAATAAATTAGCGGAAGGAAGAATGATGGTAGCCGATGCCGGTTGTGAAACTGAAATGGGTTATTGCAGCGACATTACACGCACAGTTCCGGTTGGAGGTAAATTTAACCAACGCCAAAAAGATATTTATAGTATTGTTTTTGAAGCCAATATGAAAGTAATTGAAAATATTAAACCAAATATTCCATACCGCGATATGCACTTTTTGAGTGCTAAAGTAGTTGCAGAAGGATTGAAAAACTTAGGTTTAATGAAAGGTAATATGGATGAAGCAGTTCAACAAGGAGCTCATGCCATGTTTTATCCTCACGGTTTAGGACACATGCTTGGTATGGATGTGCATGATATGGAAGGACTTGGCGAAAATTATGTAGGATACGATGACGAAATTAAAAGAAGCACTATTTTTGGAACTGCATTTTTGCGTTTGGGAAGAAAACTACAAACAGGCTTTGTGCTAACCGTAGAACCGGGTATTTATTTTATTCCTGCTTTAATTGACCAGTGGAAAGCCGAAAAGAAATTTATGGATTTCATTAATTACGATGCTGTAGAATCATACAAAGATTTTGGTGGAATAAGAATAGAAGATGATATTTTAGTTACAGAAAAAGGAAATAGAGTATTGGGTAAAGCAATTCCGAAATCTATACAAGAAATTGAAGATACTATGGGGTAGTAATGTGTTGATTTGTTAATTTGAAGATGTGATGATTTTATGCTAATATTTGTTTTGCCATTCCTTAATCCCAAAACTTTGAGATGAGGAATAGGGATTCCTTACTCACTTGGGATGACAAAAGAAAGATTCAAATCTTCCTCCTTCTATCTATCTTCCTCAATCTGAAAATCCATTTGTTTTTTTGCAATATCTACTTTTATGATTTTAATTTTGATGCGGTCGCCTAATTTATATTTATGTCCATAACGTTGACCAATAACTTGGTAGTTTTCTTCGTCTAAAAAGTAATAATCATCAGCCATATTCCTGAGCGATACCATGCCTTCGCACTTGTTTCCTTCGAGTTCTACAAACAAACCCCATTTGCTTACACCGGAAATTAAGCCAAAGAATGATTGCCCGATTTTATCTTGCAAATATTCAGCTTGCTTGTACTTGATAGAAGCTCTTTCGGCTTCGGCAGCTTTGCGTTCCATCATAGATGAGTGTTCGCAGCTTTCTTCGTATTCTTTTTTATTTACCGATGGTTTGCCGTTCATATACATTTCTAATAAGCGATGAACCATTAAATCGGGATAGCGACGAATAGGGGAGGTAAAGTGTGAATAATAAGGGAAAGCCAAACCATAATGTCCTATATTATCTGTTGAGTAATATGCTTTTGCCATCGTTCGTATGGCAATGGTTTCAATCATATTTTCTTCGCCTTTTCCTTCAATGGCATCAAAAAGATTATTAAAAGATGTTGCCAAATTCTTGCGTGAGCCTGTTTTCATTACATAGCCCAACTTGGAAAGGAACTGAACAAAAGTGTTTAGCTTTTCAGCATTGGGTTCATCGTGCACACGATATACAAATGTTTTAGGTGTTTCGTTGCCTTTTTTAATACCAATGCGTGATGCCACTTTTTTATTGGCAAGCAACATAAAATCTTCAATCAAACGATTGGAATCTTTTATTTCTTTTACAAAAACACCCAAAGGTTTGCCGGTTTCATCTAACTTAAATTTTACTTCGGTCGATTTAAAATTGATAGCACCGCTTTTAAATCTTTCATCGCGAAGTTTTAATGCCAATTTATTCAACGTTAGCATTTCTTCTGCAAAATCACCTTTTTCAGTTTCAATAATATCTTGTGCTTCCTGATAAGTAAATCTTCTATCGGAACGAATTACTGTTTTTCCGAACCATTCGTTTTTGATATGAGCATTGTCGTCCATTTCAAATATGGCTGAGTAGCAAAGCTTATCCTCGTTGGCACGTAATGAGCATACACCGTTTGATAAACGCTCTGGCAACATCGGAATAACACGATCCACTAAGTAAATAGAAGTTCCTCTTTCGTACGCTTCTTTATCAATCAACGAATTAGGTTGTACATAGTAGGAAACATCAGCAATATGAACGCCTACTTCCCAATTCCCGTTTTGTAATTTCCTAACAGAAAGAGCATCATCAAAATCCTTAGCATCTTCGGGGTCAATAGTAAAAGTTGTAATCTTACGAAAATCTCTTCGTTTGCTAATTTCTTTTTCGGGGATGGCTTCAGGAATTCTATCGGCTTCTTTTTCTACGTTTGTTGGAAATGATAATGGGAAATTGAATTCAGCTAATATAGATTGCATTTCCACATTGTTGTCGCCTGGAGTGCCTAATACTTGTATAATTTCGCCGAAAGGATTGCTTGCTCTTTCGGGCCAATCGGTAATACGAGCCAATGCTTTTTCTCCATTTTTAGCACCGTTCAGGCTATCGAGCGGGATAAAGATATCTACAGGCACTTTGTTATTATCGGGAACTAAAAAAGCAAATTTTTTAGAAACCTGAACTATTCCAACAAACTGTTTGTAAGCTCTTTCGATAATTTCAATAATTTGTCCTTCGGGTTTTCTGCCTTTACGACGTGGAAATAGAAACACCTTGACCTTATCGCCGTGCATAGCATGGTTGGTATTATTGGCAGAAATAAAAATATCTTCGCTTTCTTTATCGTTATCCTTGATAATATAGGCTTTGCCGGTTTGTTTCATATCAACAGTGCCAATAATGTAGGAAGTAGGCATCAAGTTTTCATTGATATAAGATGGATTGAGCTTGTATTTCCCCCGACTTTGTTCGGTAACGGCTTCTGATTTTACCAATTTATGAATAACATTAATAACAAGCTCTTTGCTGGCTTTGTCGCTAATGCCCATTCGTGCTGATACTTGCTTATAGTTGAATGCTGAAAACGGGTCGTTGGCAAATATGCGTAATACGCTGGTAACAAAAGCGTTATTGTTTAAACCGATTTCTTTATTTTGCTTTTTCATTGGGTTTTTAGTTATTTGGGTTGGATTATTGGTAATTCATCATCACATCAAAATTACAATATTATTTATGAATATTAACAAAAATAATGGAAGAAATGTTTTTAAAGTATTTTGTGAAAAATAGATTAAAAAATTAACTTGTTGGAATACAACATTAATCAATACAAGGAGGTAATTGGATTATCTCCAAATTTTCAGTTTTCCTATCCATTTCTCAAACATTTTGAAAAATGAACTTCTTTAATTTTTATTTGTTAATTTTCATTAAATCATTGGAGCTACTCTTCTTTAAAATAAGGTATTTTTATGAAAAAAACGTCAAAACTATACATCCTAATAATTTCTATTTTATTTTCTGTTTTATCAATTAACCCCATTGCCGCTCAAAACGGTACAATAAAAGGCAGAATCTACAATCTAAAAAACAATGAACCTATTGCTTTTGCTAATATTATTATAAATGGAACTAATATTGGAGTTTCATCTGATTTAGATGGTAATTTCCAACTTGTCAATATAAAAACGGGTTATGTAAAATTAGTTGCATCATCCGTTGGCTATGAAAAGTTAATAACCACAGAGTTTATGGTTACAAGTGGTAAAACAAAATATATTGATATTCCTATGCACGAAATTGAAGTAAAATTAGCAGAAGTTGAAATTAAAGCTTCAACCTTCAGACGTGATGAAGAAAGTCCACTCTCAATGAAAAGCATTGGTATTGCAGAAATTGAAAAAAGTCCGGGAGGTAATCGTGATATTTCTAAAGTATTACAATCGTTGCCGGGGGTTTCATCTACTCCTGCATTTCGAAATGATGTAATTGTAAGAGGAGGAGGATCAAGCGAAAATAGGTTTTATCTTGATGGTGTTGAAATACCTAATCTTAATCATTTTTCTACACAAGGAGCTTCAGGTGGTCCAGTAGGTATAATAAATGTTGATTTTATTCGAGAAATTGAATTTTATTCTGGTGCTTTCCCTGCTAATAAAGGGAATACATTAAGTTCGGTATTAGATATGCGTTTAATTGATGGAAATCCAGATAAT
>CAYTJB010000123.1:0-2711 GCA_964437995.1 uncultured Bacteroides sp.
TTTTACAGCTACTGCACCATCAACACCCGGAATATATAATTTTCAATGGAAAATGATACAAGAATTAGTAGAATGGTTTGGTGAGAGCACACCAAATGTACCAATATCAGTTACGTCTCCCCCCCCACCACCACCACCACCTCCTCCTCCAACTATAATTCTTAATAATAATTCACAGTGGATTTCTCAAAATGTTCCAGCGACAGTTACTGCTGGTCAATCTTTTCCGGTAAGTGTTACATTTAAAAATACCGGTTCAACTACTTGGAATACAGGAGGAGTTAATCCTTATCGCTTAGGGTCGCAAAACACCCAAGATAATGAAACTTGGGGGCGACTACGTGTTGAATTGCCTGTTAGTCAAGTATTACCTAATGGACAAGTAACATTTTCTTTTTATGCCAAAGCTCCTACAACACCAGGACAATACAATTTTCAATGGAAAATGGTTAAAGAATTAGTAGAATGGTTTGGTGCTATTCCACCAAACAGAGTTATTACAGTTTCTGCTGCAAATAAATCTACCCCTTCGGTTAAGGATAATATAACCAATGAAACTGAAATTAATGATATAAGTATTATGCCAAACCCAGCAACTGATTTAATAAATATTTTATTACCAATTGTTGATGGGAAACAAGCCTTAAAAATATTTGATATAACAGGCAAACTTGTTTATAACAACGAATATTTTAATACTGGCAATATTGAAGTAAATGTTTCGGAGTTTAGAAAAGGAATTTATTTCTTAAAAGTCGAAAATCAAACAAATATATACAACAAGAAGATAGTAGTTAACTAATATTTAATTAATTACAAACATAAAAGAGGCTGTTTTATTATCTAAAACAGCCTCTTTTGTTTCAACGGTTTATAAATCTGCCGGTTTTGAAAAACGGGCATCATTAATAAAATCGGTATCGGTTAATGTGTTTAAAAATGCTTTTAATTGTTGTTTTTCGGTGGGTGTAAGTTGTACACCACCATTCATGGCTTGGTGCATTAAGGAGTTTGTATAAGGTGTTAAAATTACGCCTTCGCTATAAAAATCCAATACTTGGTCAATGGTTTTGAATCTGCCATCGTGCATATAAGGTGCTGTTAACAGAATATTCCTCAACGTTGGTGCTTTATAAGCACCTTTATCAGCATTATTTTGTGTTACCGAAAATCTATCTTTAGGGTCGTTAAAAATGCTGTCTTTTCCATTATTGTAAAACAAATTAGTAGTAAACATAGGATTTCCGCCACCTCCATGACAATGAAAACAATCGGCACCATTTTCGGTAGTAAATAACACATAGCCTTGCAGTTCGTCGGCAGTTAAATTGGTTTCGCCACGCAAATATTTATCAAATTTACTGTTACCCGAAATTAAAATTCTTACAAATTGCGCAATGGCTTTGCTAATGCGTTCGTAAGTAACTTCTTCGGTGCCAAAAGCTGCCTTAAACATAAGCGGATACATCGGAATAGATGCAATGGTTTGTACTGTTCTGTCAATATTTCCGTTTATTTCGTGTGGAGCTGCTATTGCCATCCAAACCAATGATTCAATGTTTTTAAAATGATATTGCGGCAAAGCAGGCACACCGTAAGCCACACTTCCTAAATTAGTATTGTTTTGGTTAATTAATCCGTTCCACAAATAGCCATTGTTATTAAAAACAAGATTTACCATAGGCATCATAAAATGAGGCGTAGGAATACCGGTTAAACCATACGTTTTGCCATTAGGATAGTTGGGATTGTTCATTCCCACTTCAAATGCATTGGCTTGAACGTGGCAGGTAGCACAACTCATCAAAGAATCGGGCTGAGTTCTGCCCGAAAGCCTACCATCGTAAAATAAATATCTGCCTAATTTAACTCCTTCTACAGTCATAGGATTATCAGCCGGAATATTTAATAAAGTAGGGAAATATTTAGGTATTTGTATGGTATAAGGTGTAGGTTGCGTAACAACTGGCTGCGGTTCGCTATCGTCTTCTTTGCAGGCAGCAAAGAAAATAAGTAAAAGATATAAAATGTATTTTAAAAATTTATTTTTCAATGATTATTAGTTTAGGTTATGTTTTAAGATATTGTGGATAAAAAATTGAAATTATAGTATCTTTCTTACAAAAGGTTAAACCACTAAGGCACGGAGATCACTAAGATACACTAAGAAGTTAAAAAAAGCTATTACGGTAAAATCCTTAGTGTTTCTAAGTGTCCTTAGTGTCTTAGTGGTAAAATATTTTTTTAACTTTCAACATTATTCTAAAACATAACCTTAGTTTATTATATTATTGATATTAAACTTATCATTCATAATTCATAATTCATAATTATTTCTCAACGCTTCAAACATAATTTCCACCGGATGCAAGGCTTCTCTTCCAGTTCCGTCTTTTATCTGACAGCGGCAGCTTGTACCCAATGCAGCTATAACAATATCTTTGGGTGTTTCTCTTATTACAGGAAACAACACCAACTCCCCTACTTTCATCGAAACATCATAATGTTCCTTTTCGTAACCAAACGAGCCAGCCATACCACAACAACCCGATGGAATTTCCGTTACTGAATAGTTTTCGGGAAAAGCCAACATCTTTTTAGTGGGTAAGGTAGAAGCTATGGATTTCTGCTGACAATGTCCGTGCAGTTTTATTTGCTTCACTAATTTGCTAAAACTTTCTTTGCTAATTTTCCCTTTTTCAACCTCTCGC
>CAYTJB010000123.1:2721-6222 GCA_964437995.1 uncultured Bacteroides sp.
AGAATTCATCAAACATAAACACATTTTCTGCCAATTTTAGTGCATCCGGCAATAATTCTTTACCCACTAAATCGGGATATTCATCTCTAAAACTAAGAATTGCCGAAGGTTCTATTCCTATAAGCGGTGTCGTTTCGGAAATAATATCTTTGAGATAAATCGTATTTTGTATCGCAATCTTTTTGGCGGTTCTTAGCAATCCTTTGGAAAGATAAGTTCTTCCGCTTTCCAAATGCTTTGGGATTACTACTTCATAACCTAATTTGGCAAGCAAACGAATGGCTTTTATGCCAATATCCGATTCATTAAAATTGGTAAACTCATCGGCAAATAAATACAGCTTTCCGTTGGGATAATTGCCCTGTAATTTATTGTTTGCAGCCCATTTCTGAAGTGTAATTTTTGATAATAAAGGAATGCTTCGCTTTTGCGAAAAACCCAATATAGCTTTAGCAATACCCGAAGTAAACCCATTGCTCATAAAAAAATTAGTAATAGGCGTTACCTTAGAACCCAACGCATTGATACGGGAAATATAAGCAATGGCACGGCATCGCAAAGAAATACCATTGGCATCGTAATAATGTTGTAAAAACTCAGCTTTTAGCTTTGCCACATCCACACTGGAAGGACATTCCGACTTACAGGCTTTGCATGATAAACACAAATCAAATACGTCGTAAATTTCCTTATGATTGAAAGGATTTTTTTTGTTAGAATTGGTTAAAAACTCACGCAATATATTGGCTCGGGCACGGGTTGAGGAATTTTCGTTACGAGTAGCCATAAAACTCGGGCACATCGTACCACCAATAATTTCCGATTTCCGACAATCGCCCGAACCGTTGCATTTTTCGGCAGCACGCAATATGCCTTGGTCTTTTGTGAAATCAAAAATAGTTTCAATTTTCTTTTCTTTTTTGCCTGATTCAAAACGCAAGAAAGTATTCATGGGCGGTGTATCCACAATTTTACCGGGATTAAAAATATGTTGCGGATCCCAAGTTTCTTTTATTTGTTGAATAATTTTGTAATTCTTTTCGCCTATCATTAATGGAATAAACTCGCCACGCAAACGACCATCGCCATGTTCGCCACTCAATGAGCCTTTATATTTCTTCACCAACTGAGCCGTTTCCAATGCCACTGTATGGAATAGTTCTACATCTTTTGGGTCTTTTAAATTCAAGACAGGACGTAAATGCAATTCGCCTGTGGCAATGTGTGCATAATACACACAATTTAAGTTATATTTATCAAGTATCGCTTGAAATTCATCAATGTATTCGGGCAAAAGCTGAGGATTTACGGCAGTATCTTCTATTACAGGTACGGGTTTAGCATCTCCGGGTATATTTGACAATACACCTAAGCCCGCTTTTCTTAAATTCCATACTTTTTTAATATCATCACCAAAAATAACAGAAAAATGATAGCCATATCCGGCTGCTCGCATGTCTTTTTCAAGATTTTCGGCAGCTTGCAATATAGCTTCTTTCGATTCCATGGCAAACTCTACAATAAGCATTGCTTTAGGATTACCTTCGATAAAAAACCGATTTTTACGTTGTTCGATATTGTCTTTGGTGCAATCCATAATAATATCGTCCATCAACTCAATAGCTACCGGCTTATGTTTTAATGCAATGATATTACCTTTTAAAGCATCTTTTAAGCTGTTGCAATGAATGCAAACCAAAGCAACATCTTTGGGTGGCAACGGCACAAGATTAAGCGTAATTTCAGTAGAAAATGCCAGCGTACCTTCCGAACCAGCCAATAGTTTTGAAAAATTAAACGCCTCTCCCACTTCCGAAAACGGCTGCATATCAACCAATAAATCTATGGCATAGCCTGTATTACGGCGTTCCAATGATTTATCGGGATATTGTACAATTATTTCTGCCTGATTATCTTTATCACTTAAAACTTCGTTTATTTGCCGATATATCTTATTCTCTAATGTATTACCTATGAGCTTTTCGTCAAACTCAGCTTTGGTAAGCGATTTGAATTCCACTTCTGAACCATCACTTAAAAAACCTTTAATTGCAATGGTATGTTCACGTGTACTGCCATATACCAACGAATGTGCCCCACATGAATTGTTGCCTACCATCCCTCCTATCATGCAACGGTTGGAAGTAGAAGTTTCGGGTCCAAAAAATAAACCATGTTCAGCAATTACTTTATTCAATTCATCTAATACAACACCCGGTTCAACCCTTACCCAATGCTCGGCTTCGTTGATTTCCAGTATGCGACACATATATTTGGAAACATCTACTACAATGCCATTGCCAACTACTTGTCCTGCCAACGAAGTACCAGCAGTACGGGGAATAAGTGCAGTTTTAAATTCATTGGCAAATTGAATAAGCAAGCGTATATCTTCCTTATCTTTAGGGCGAACCACTGCAAGCGGTATTTCGCGATAAGCCGAAGCATCGGTTGCATAGAGCAATCGCATTGTTTCATCTGTAAATACATCACCTTTAAATTGAGGTTGTATGTTTAATAATGCTTTATGTAGTTTTTGGGTATTCATTTTATTGAGTGAAATTTTAATAATTTCTTTAAAGAAAAACTTACAATATATTGATTATTTAAGGATTGTTATTTAAGGCGTTATTATTTTTAGCTAATTACTGGCATGAAAGTTTACTCGATTTATATGTCGTTGTAATTCTTTCCTGTTACCATCTTAAATTCTTTTAGTGTTTTATTTTTTAGTTTGAACTTGGAGAATCCACTTCTATTTCCAATGATAAAGCGGTTAATATTTCTTGAGGTCTATTCAATAACTCAGGTCTTTTATTTAAAAGGTGTAATTCTTTTATAGATAGTGTCCGAACTTGGACATTAATCTCTCCTTCACTATTCGTTAGCTTAACAACTAATAAAGAACCTATTCTTATTGCTGCACTTTTTATGCTTTCAATTGATTTTAATATATTTAATAATGCTTCTGATTGATTTTTTTCAACTTCTGATAGTGGTTTTAGAATTGTATTTACCTCAATGCCATATTCCGCCTCTTTTAGTCTATCAGTAACTTTATCACTAGTAATTGCCTCTTTTGATTTTGCAAGCATTTTCTTAAACCAAGAACCTTTTATAGCTTTAAATTCAAATGCTTTTTCAAAACCAATACTGCTGACAAAATCTAGCACAGCATCATAAACTCCAAAGATAGCTGAAGGGTCTTCTGAATCAATGTATATATCTACTGGTATTGTTTGTATTTTGACTTCTGAACCAAATGAAGTAGAGTTACTATATAAAATTTCTTTTAGTTTAATGTTTTCTGAATTAATTTTTTCAATTTCTGCATAGCAATTTTTTATTTTAGCATTTAATCTTTTTAGCTCTTCTGTTATTTTATTTTCCTTCATTTCATCTCCTCCTAATACCTAAAACTCTTATTGTTTAAATAAGTATTCGATATTTTTATTTCTTTTATGAAAAGTATTTACTAAAATTAATGCTTGTTTTCTACTA
>CAYTJB010000123.1:6232-8693 GCA_964437995.1 uncultured Bacteroides sp.
AAAAAAAATTCAAATTTTTAAAAAAATCGGTATTTCTTAATTTTTCCTTCATTTCAATTTCTTCTGACGAACTAAGTTTCATGATTAAATCTTTGAGCCTTTGAAGACGATCATTTGATTTATTTTCGATTTCAGAATCTGTTAAATCAGATTCTTTAACAGTAATTTCAAGTTTTATTTCATCAATTATTTTTTTTATTGCTTTTGTTTCCATTTTATTTATTTATTTCGTAGTTGTTCGATTACGTTCTGGTCTTACAATAGTATATAACTTTTATGTATACGAAAAATCCTCATAAAACATACCATTTTGGGTGGCTTTGTATGACAAATACCATATTTTATTATGCAAATATACTTATTTTAGCAAAACCAAAAGGTAAAATAAGGCTGGATTTTGTGGAAGCAAATGGTTATTTGAGAAGCAATCACTTTCTGTTTATTATTGGTGGGGTTGTCAAGCGTTTTTAATCTACAAAGGTTTCCTGAATAATCATTTTAACTTTTGAAATTTCTTTTTGGCTTAGATTATCAAGAATTTTCACAATCCTCTGTTTATCAATAGTTCTTATCTGATCAAGTACAATCCAGCCTCGCTTGTTGTCGTGCTTTACTTCAACTCTTGTTGGGTAATTTTTAGACTGACTTGTCATTGGTGCTATAACAACTGTCTGTAAATATTTATTCATCTCATTGGGCGAAATAATTGCACAAGGTCGTGTTTTTTTTATCTCACGCCCAATTGTTTGGTCAAGGTTAACCAATACTATTTGATATTGATTTATTTCCATTCGTCAAAGTTTTCTTCTTGAAATACATCAGCCATTAATGCTTTGTCGTCGCCATTTTCGTGCATTTTTTTAAAAGCTTTCTCCCAATTTTTTCGGGGAGAAGATTTTGGTTTAAGAATAATGTAGCCTTTTTCGAAAATTAGCTCAACTTTATCCTGAATATTGTATTTTTCAAGAATTGTTTTGCTTAATCTAAAACCTTTAGAATTACCTATTTGCACAATTGAAATATCCATTTTGTTTTATTTTATTTGTAAGTACAAAGTAAATACATTATTTTTAATAATGCAAGTTTTGAGTAAATTATTTTTAAAATGATTTGATCAAACATTTACAAAATCTTTCCAAAGTTTATTTTGTTTACAACTGTTTTAGGGCAAGGCAATAAAACTTGTCAGTGTTATATACTGGTTATTAAACCACTTATGCCGAGCTAATTGCAAGAAAGGTTTTTTACAAACCTAATTTTATTCGGTATAATTATACGATAAAGTAAATAATTTTTGAAAAAACATTGATTTATCCGATATTTTTTGCACTTTTGTTGAACTAAGTTTTAAGCAGTTTGTATTATTTTGAAAAAAGCATTTAATCCAATAAAATATTATTTCTCGTTTACCAAAGGCGAAAGAAGAGGCATATTTGTTTTAATAAGCCTGCTAATGCTATTGATTGCAGCACGCATTTTTCTTTTCCCATTCTTAACAAAAACACAGAAAGTTGATTTTACAAGTTTTCAAAAAGAAATACAAGCTTTTGAAACCTACACCGATTCTTTGGCACAAGCCGATTTGAATAAGCAAAACGAAGGTTTTGATTACAACAATAGCGACAAATCGTTTGCCGAACTCAAGCTAAAGCCATTCCCTTTTAACCCCAACGAATTGCAAGCCGAACAATGGGCAGCATTGGGCTTAACCGAAAAGCAAATTAAAACTATTTTAAATTACCGTGCAAAAGGCGGGAAATTCTACAAAAAAGAAGACTTTAAGAAAATGTACTGCATCAGCAGCGAGGAATACAACATACTTGAACCTTATATTACCATACCCGAAAAAACAAATAATCAGCAACCCATAAAATACGAAACCAAAGTAAAACCATTGTTTATTGTAGAAATAAACACCGCCGATACCAACGATTTGCAAGAAGTAAAAGGCATAGGATATTCTTTTGCCCGCAGAATTGCTAACTATAGGGATAAATTGGGTGGTTTTATTAAAAAAGAACAATTACTCGAAGTTTTTGGAATGGATAGCACAAGATATGCCCAAATTCAAGCTTCTTTTACTATCAATACTTCAACCATTCAGAAAATAAATATCAATAAGGCAACTATTCAGGATTTGAAAAAACATCCTTATTTTGATTACTATTTAGCAAAATCCATTGTGATGTATCGCACAAAAAATGGCGATTACAAATCGGTAAGTGATATTAAAAAAGCCAACTTAATTTACGATGATTTTTACAACAGAGTTTCACCTTATTTAACTGTAAATTAAAATGGAAAAGAAACTCACAACTCAAATATTACACGTTTCAAAAAGCATATTTTTGCTCTTGTTTTTATTGATTTCGATACAAGCAATAGCACAGCCAACTGCAACAAAAGCAAAGATAGACCAATTGAACAAGCAGTCGGCTCAAACAAGAAACAACAAACGTAA
>CAYTJB010000124.1:0-221 GCA_964437995.1 uncultured Bacteroides sp.
CGCCTCTCTTCCTTTTTGTGGGTCGGAAAATATTGCAGGAAACTTACCATTAATTTGCCATTCGTGAAAAAAGAAAGCCCAATCAATATATTCCGCAATTTCTTTCAGCGAATAGTTTAAAAGATATTGAACACCTATTTGCTTTGGTTTTATAATTTCTTGATTTTTCCAGTTAATTCTAAGCTTGTTCCTACGAGCTTCTTCTAAAGAAATATAACCAT
>CAYTJB010000124.1:231-1352 GCA_964437995.1 uncultured Bacteroides sp.
AGCCGAACAAATCAAGGAAATTGGGACTTATTTACGTCAAAAACGAGAAGAAAGCTGCCTGAGCATAGACGATATCGCCGCCCTGACGATGATTAGATTACCAATGCTAGAAGCGTTGGAAACGGGGAATTGGGAGAAATTACCAGAATTAATTTATGTCAAGGGATTTATTAAACGCTACGGTGATGCCCTAAAAATTGATGGTAAAGCTTTAGCCGATCGCTTGTCTCCTAGTGCGGAACAATTAGCTCTAGAGGTAACTATTCCGAAAACACTGCCCAGAAAAGTTACCCCTCTCCCCAAGGCTGAACCCGCTGCCCCAAAAGTGGAACGGGTGAAACCAGAAAAACCAGCCCCAGAAACTAGCCCCCAACCAACTAAATCAACCTTTTGGTTAATAGCAGCTTGAATAATTTTTTCGGCAGGCACCATAACACCCAAATCTATTACTTCAAAATTATTGCAAGCCATAACCACACCTACAATATTTTTCCCAATATCATGCACATCGCCTTTTACGGTAGCAAGCAAAACTTTTCCCGCCGAACTGCTTATTTTACCTGCATTTTCTTTTTCAATATAAGGCAAAAGCACAGCAACCGCCTTTTTCATTACACGTGCACTTTTAACTACCTGTGGCAAAAACATTTTCCCTTTGCCAAACAAATCGCCTCCTATATTCATTCCATCCATCAAAGGAACTTCTATTACATTTAATGCTTTACCAAAGCCTTTTCGGGCTTCTTCAACATCAACATCAATAAATTCAGTTATTCCTTTTATCAACGAATGTGTTAATCGTTCATTCACCGGCAAGTTACGCCATTCTTCAATTTTTTCTTCTTTAGTTTCGGTGTTTTTATTATTCTCGGCATACGTAATTAGTCGCTCAGTAGCATCTTTTCTTCTATTAAGAATAACATCTTCCACCAATTGCAGCAAATCTTTTGGGATTTCATCATAGATTGGCAAATTTCCGGCATTTACAATACCCATATCCATACCGGCTTCAATGGCATGGTATAAAAAAACTGCGTGCATTGCCTCACGTACATAATCGTTCCCACGAAAAGAAAACGACAAATTGCTAATGCCACCGCTAACTTTGGCAAAAGGCAAAT
>CAYTJB010000124.1:1362-8620 GCA_964437995.1 uncultured Bacteroides sp.
GCAAATTTTCTTTTATCCATTTTACTGTTTTTATAAAATCAACAGCATAATTATTATGCTCGTCCATGCCGGTAGCAATGGTGAGAATATTGGGGTCAAAAATAATATCTTCGGGTAAGAAGTTAAGCTTTTGCGTTAAAATATTGTATGCACGCTCACAAATCGAAGTTTTCCGCTCAAAAGTTACTGCCTGACCTTGCTCATCAAAAGCCATTACAATTATTGCAGCACCATATTGTTTGATTTTTTTAGCTTTTTCAATAAAATCAGCTTCTCCTTCTTTTAAACTTATTGAATTTACTATAGATTTGCCTTGCAAACATTTTAAACCAGCTTCAATAACTTCCCATTTAGAAGAATCAATCATAATAGGAATACGAGCAATATCAGGGTCGGCAGCTAAAAGATTTAAAAACGTGTGCATTTCCTTTTTCGCATCCAACATGGCATCATCTATGTTTACATCCAACACCTGAGCACCTGCTTCCACTTGTTGGCGAGCTACCGAAAGTGCTTCTTCATATTTTTCTTCGCGTATCAAACGAGCAAACTTTTTAGAACCAGAAACATTGGTTCTTTCACCAATATTTATAAAATTAGAAGTTTTTTCTATCGTTAAAGATTCTAAGCCACTTAGTTTTGTAATATGTTCCAACGTTAATTGATGACGTGGCGTTGCCTTAGCAGCAGCTTTGCTAAACAAACGAATGTGTTCGGGAGTAGTACCACAGCATCCACCAATAATGTTTACAAATCCATTTTCAATAAAATCTTGAATGTGTAACGCCATTTCTTCGGGCGTTTCGTCGTACTCACCAAACTGATTGGGCAAACCCGCATTTGGATATGCACTGGTATAAAAACGTGTTTTCTGAGCTATTTCCTCAATATGCGGACGCATATCCTTAGCACCTAATGCACAATTCAATCCAATGCTTAATAAATCAATATGTGATAATGAATTAATAAATGCTTCCACAGTTTGCCCCGATAATGTTCTTCCGCTTGCATCTGTAATTGTTCCAGAAACCATAACCGGCAAACGCATCTCTTTTTCTTTTAAAACCTCTTCAATAGCAAACAATGCAGCTTTTGCATTCAATGTATCAAAAATAGTTTCAACAAGTAGCAAATCTACACCACCTTCAATTAAAGCTGAGGTTTGTTCTTTGTACGCTTGAACCAAATCGTCAAACAAAACGGCACGATACGCAGGATTATTTACATCAGGCGACATTGAAGCTGTTTTATTTGTTGGACCTATTGAACCAGCTACAAAACGAGGTTTTTTAGGATTTACCAAAGTATATTTATCAGCAGCAGCACGTGCAATCTTGGCAGATTCTACATTTAATTCAAAAGCCAAACTTTCCATGTTGTAATCAGCCATCGAAATACGGTTGGCATTAAATGTATTGGTTTCAATAATATCAGCACCTGCTTCAAGATACTGTTCATGAATAGCTTGGATAATATCAGGACGAGTAATGGAAAGCAAATCGTTATTTCCTTTTAAGTCTGAAGGATAATCGGCAAATCGAGCACCTCTATAATCCTTTTCTTGCAACATATAACGCTGTATCATAGTGCCCATTGCACCATCGAGTACTAAAATTCGCTTTTCAAGCTCTTTTTTTATCATTAATTCTTTTTCCACTTTAAAAAATTTCAATTAATTAAAGAAATAAAAAACACCGTATAAAGATAAGAATAATTAAGAAACAATCAACATTTACGCTAATATATTATTGATTAGTTTAAAATACAAAAAGTATTCATTATTGACGTATTTTAATTATAAATCCCATTACGGGCAGGTTTTGGCACCTTTTCCAAATTTGGAAGGTTGCCAGAGGATTATAGAGCCTGTTCTCTCCCCTCTTCTTTATAATCAAATACTCTTAAGAAAAGAATATTTGAATTGCGGTGCAAAGGTATAAATAAAATTTTAAATACAATTATTTTTTAAAATTAGCAACTAATAACTTAGCTATTATGTAATTAAATCAGGAAAACTCGGCACTTCCTCCAAAAACTTATAACTTGCCTCTTGATGATTAATTACACAACAAAAATGCTGCAATCCATTGGTAACCATCAAATATTTAACTTTTAAAGTCATATTATAACGAGCTATTTGGTCGAAAACATCGTTGGTAATTTTAATATGTGGAGCTTTACATTCAACAATCAATTTAGGTATTCCGTCTTTCCCAAATACAACAATATCGGTTCTTTTCTTGAGTCCATTAACTGTAAGTCCTTTTTCAACAGCTATTAACGAAGCTGGATACGCTTTTTCGTTTATCAAATAAGCAATACAATGTTGTCTTACCCATTCTTCGTCAGTTAACACAATATATTTTTTCCTAATAACATCAAATATTTCTTTGTTATCAGCATTTTCGCGAATTTTAAAAGTATATGGTAAAAAATTAAGTTTTATCATTAAAATCAAATAATTATTGAGTTTCTTTAAAGATTTATGTCAGTTTGAATATTTTATTAATTGTGATTTCTTCCCAAAGTTTCAGAATTCAGAATGAAAAAATAAAGATTTGTCAAAACAAGAAAATGATACAAATAATGAAATCATACGTTTTCTTACCGACACTAAATAACTTTACAAACTTTCAGCTTTATAACTTTATAAACTCATTTCCGATTTACAAACGTACGTAAAAATTATTATTTTTTTCACATTTCATTTTACAGAGAATGATTATTTTTACCAACTTATTTATAACTAACAATCAAAAAGAATTGAAAAATTTTATTGCAATAATATCATTTTTAGTAATTTACACCTTAATACGAGGACAAGAAAAACCTGATTCTACTTTTACATTAACCAAAAAAGAAAAGCAAATAAAAGGTTGGAGCTTTGCTGCAATACCAGCTATAGCTTTTGAAACTGATATTGGTTTTAAGTACGGAGCTGTCCTAAACCTATTTGATTATGGCGATGGCACTATTTATCCTAATTATCGCCATTCCATTTATTTAGAATGGTCGAGAACCACCAAAGGAAGTGGAATTAACCAAATAACTTATGATTCTAAATATTTGATAAAAGGCATTCGTTTTACGGGCGATGTAAGCTATTTTCAAGAACAATCCTTAGATTTTTATGGATTTAATGGTTATCAAGCCACATACAATCATAGCTTTGAAGACGACAATCCCAATAATCCGTTGTATTTATCACGCATGTATTATCGCATTGACAGACAATTGTTTCGCCTAACATTTGATTTTTTAAGTTTACGCAAAGATAAAGCATTGCAATGGGTTATTGGATATGGTTTGTACGATAATAATATAGGAAAAGTGGATATTAACAAGCTAAATGAAGGTAGTGATGCCGACAAACTACTTCCTTCTGTTAGTGATACAACCAGCTTATTTGAAAAATATAAAAATTGGGGCATTATTCCCAAAGGGCAAGAAAATGGTGGTACTACACAATTATTAAAATTTGGTGTGGTTTATGATACTCGTGATAATGAGCCGAATCCGATGCGTGGTATATGGTCGGAAGCTTTATTGCTACTATCGCCCTCTATTATTGGCAACAAATACAATTATGCACAATTTGCAATAAGTCATCGCCAATATTTTACGTTGAAAAAAGAAGTCTTAAACTTGGCTTGCAGGGTTGCCTATCAAGGCAAGATAGCTGGAGAAATACCTTTTTATATGCTGCCTTTTTTGTACGCATCCAACAAACCTACACGTGATGGCTTAGGTGGAGCAAAAACCGTAAGAGGCGTATTACGCAACAGATTAGTTGGCGAAGGAATGCTATGTGGTAACTTTGAATTACGATGGAAATTTATACGTACAAGCCTATTCAAACAAAACTTTTATATTGCATTAAGTGCTTTTACAGATATAGGGCAAGTAATTCAACCTTACCATTTTAATAAATCAAATATTCCATTAGATTACAACATTGATTCCAATAATGAAAAATTGCATATTGGATATGGGAGTAGCTTACATTTCGTGTTAAATTCAAACTTTGTGTTAAATTTCACTTATGGAAAAGCAAACGATGCACAAGATGGAAATTCAGCATTTTATATCAATTTGAATTATCTGTTTTAGCTTAATAATTTGCTTCACACAACCTTTTTTCTTTTGAATAATTCGTAACTCTCAAAAAATATGTAAATTTGTAAAATATTTTTTACAAATAAGGTTTAGGTATGAAAACAAAAGAGGAAATAGTAGAAAACTGGTTACCACGCTACACAGGAACAGAATTAAAAGATTTTGGCAGGTATATTATTTTGGTAAATTTTTCTAAATATGTTGAAATGTTTGCGGGAAAGTTTAAAGTTCCTATTAAAGGTAACGAAAAAGCTATGCAAAGTGCCACTGCTAACGATATTACTATCATAAATTTTGGAATGGGAAGTGCCAATGCAGCTACTATTATGGATTTATTAAGCGCCATACATCCAAAAGCAGTATTATTTCTCGGAAAATGTGGTGGTTTAAAAAAGAAAAATAATATTGGTGATTTAATTCTCCCTATTGCAGCTATAAGAGGCGAAGGTACATCAAGAGATTATTTCCCAAAAGAAGTGCCAGCATTACCGGCATTTAATTTACAAAAAGCTATTTCTACAACCATCCGCGACTACAATAGAGATTATTGGACAGGAACCGTTTATACTACCAACCGCAGAGTATGGGAACATGATGATGATTTCAAGAACTATCTTCGCAAAATGCGCAGCATGGCTATTGATATGGAAACAGCCACTATTTTTATTGTTGGCTTTTATAATCATATTCCTACGGGAGCATTACTTTTGGTTTCCGACCAGCCGATGGTTTCTGAAGGTGTTAAAACAGAGGAGCTTGACAAAAAAGTTTCAGAAACATTTTTAGCTGAACATTTAGACATTGGTCTTGATTCGTTAAAACAATTAATTAACAAAGGACAGACTGTTAAGCATTTGTATTTTGACTATAACAACCAATATTAGTAGAAAATTTATAAAGTTCATAAAGTAAAAAGTTAAGCGGATAAAAAGAAAATCATTACTCAATGACATTTGAACAAATTCTTGCGGATTTAAAAAACAAAATTTATCGTCCGATATATTTATTATCAGGCGAAGAACCTTACTATATTGATGAAATTGCCGATTATATTGAAAAACACATCCTTACCGATGACGAAAAGGAATTCAACCAAAGTGTACTATATGGTAAAGATATTGATTTAGCAACAATTATCAACAATGCCAAGCGATTTCCAATGATGTCAAATTATCAGGTTGTGATAGTAAAAGAAGCTCAGGAAATTGAAAAAATTGAAGAATTAAATACATACTTAGATAATATTCAGAATTCCACAAGTTTAGTACTTTGCTACAAGTATAAAAAAATTGACGGACGTACCAGTTTTAAAAAGAATATTGAGAAAAAAGGCGTTTTTTTTGAATCTAAAAAACTATACGACAACGAAATACCTAACTGGATAACTGATTATATAAAAAAACAACAATTTCAAATAACACCCAATGCGTGCAAACTACTTGCTGATTTTTTGGGAACTGATTTGCAAAAAATTGTAAACGAAATTACCAAACTAATTATCAATGTTCCTCAAAATACTACTATTACACCCGAAATTATTGAAGAAAACATCGGCATTAGTAAAGATTTTAATGTTTTTGAATTGCAAAAAGCATTAGGCAATAAAGACATTGTAAAAGCAAATCAAATTATCAACTACTTTGCAGCCAATCCAAGAGAAAATCCATTGGTAAAAATTCTGCCTATTTTGTATTCATACTTCATTAAAATACTAACATACATCGAATTGCCTGATAAATCGCAAAGAAATGCAGCCTCTGTTTTAAGTGTTAATCCGTTTTTTGTAAAAGATTACGAAGCTGCTTCACGAAAATACAACAAAGTACAATTGCATCAAATTATCTCTTTATTAAGAGAATACGACTTAAAATCAAAAGGTGTTGACAATGTATCTGCTACCGATGGAGAATTAATGAAAGAATTGATTTTTAAAATTTTACATTAGTTTTATAAATTTTATCAGATTTTTTTAACAAAAAATTACTACAAAAATTAATATTATATATTATCTTTGTTAGCTCAAAATTAATTTGAAATCAAAGTAAATGATATGATTTAAAAGCTACTATTTCCTTTTTTTATTAAGTTAATGCAATGTTTTTCTGTGTTTTGCATTATGTTTTTTGTATTTTTAAATCCATTTATTTTCTTTAATTTTAAATATTAATATAATACATTAAATATATATTTATATTTAAAAATTAACATGTGCCTATAAATAAAAAATTAAAAATTACTCACATGAAAACAAAAAGTACTTCTTTAATGAATATTAATGCAAAGTCATTTTTAATATTCATTGTTTTTTTAGTGTTATCGTTGAATATACAAGCACAATATTGTGCTGCAACAGGCGATTGCTATAAATATATCCGAAGAGTTCAATTTAGCAATATTGATAATTGGAGCTATTGTAATAATTATTACGATTTTACAGGATATACTGCAAATGTTCAACAGGGTTACTATTATTTAGTATCTGTAAATTTTCAAAATTATTATAGCTCTGAAAATGATAGCTGCGATGTATGGATAGATTGGAATAATGATACAATATTTGATAATACAACCGAATATTACAAATTATTAAATAATAACCCGAATAACAGTTCTGATTTTTTTGCATATTTAAAGGTTCCGGAAACTGCAAGTGTTGGCGATAAAAGGATGAGAGTTAGAGTAAGAAGTGGCGGTATAGTTGATCCTTGTGGTTATGCTAGTTCAAGTTATAATTATGGAGAGGTAGAAGATTATACAGTAAATGTTTCAGCTTCAACCCCTATGGTATTAGGTAATATTTATTATACCCAATTTAGTGGTGCTACCGTTCCAGGTACTAATCAAGTTAAAATTGGACTTGTAAAAATAGTAACCAATGGTGGTTTAAATCCATTGTATTTAAAGAATATTAATTTGAATTCTTTAAATACATATTCAAATATCTCAAATGCAAATTTATATTTTACATACAACTTCACAAATTTTTTTAATTATTATCCTTATGGAAATCAGTTAAATACACCGTCAAATCAACTATTATTTAGTGATTCTATAATGCTTCTGCCCGATACAAACTATTTTTGGCTTACTTACGATGTAAGTGGAGGTGCTATAGTAGGGGATCATTTAAAAGCAAATCTTG
>CAYTJB010000125.1:0-1090 GCA_964437995.1 uncultured Bacteroides sp.
TATTTTACCATTCAAATAATGATGGGCGTTTTCGGCAAATTGTTTGATAAAAGCAGCCATTTCAATAGGTTGTATAGGTGCTTGGTAGTTAGGAAACGCTTCATTAAGCATTTTGGTATTTACAGCACCTAACGATAAGCTGTTAATCTTTATGTTTCTGTCTTTTAATTCTTCGGCAAGGCACTCAGTAAGAGTGTTTAAAGCTCCTTTACTGGCACTATACAGCGAAAGTCCTTTAAACTTTGCACTTCCTTGAAACCCGCCCATACTGCTTATATTCACAATATGAGCATTTGCAGAAAAATTTGGCAATAATTGTTGTATAATCTTAAAAACACTTTTTACGTTTACGTTGAATATTGTATCAAAATCATCATCACATAATTCTTCAAACGGCTTATTAACTATGTAGCCTGCATTATTTATCAAAATATCAACCTCTTTTATATGTTCTGTTATTTTTTCTTTAAAATCATTATTTACAAAAGATAAATCGTATTGTAAAGGTATAAATTTTGAGTTTTTACCTAATTGATTGATAATAGGATTGTTATTAATTGAACGAGAAATGCCAATTACACAATTATTAGTATCTTTGCAAAACAACTTCACAAGTTCTAATCCTATACCACGACTGCTACCTGTTATAATTATATTCATGACTGTTTTTTTATACTTTTTAAGCAAAAGTAAAACAATTTTTAAAGGGAAAGGATAATTTTAATCATTACTGACCGACTAAAATAAAACGAATCATTTAAAAATCTTATGACAAGCAATATATGTATATGTTTCGCCCTTACAGGGCTTACAATTTTTTGAGTATGTATTTTTTTACCATAATATCGTTCCTAACGGAACTATTTTTAGCAACGTAGTTGAAACTTTGGTAACAAAATGCATAAAAAAAATCTCAATAAATTGTTGTAGAGCCTGTCCCGCTTTTGTGTGGGACACAAAACTAAATATAAAAAATTAGTCGGACAATAGTGAATTTTAATGAACAAAAAAGCAATATCGATAATTATTAATCAGAAATACAGTTGGTTACCAAAAAATAGAGATATTTTCAAAAAAAAGCTGTAAAAAC
>CAYTJB010000125.1:1100-4869 GCA_964437995.1 uncultured Bacteroides sp.
TTAGTTATTAAAATAATGTTTATCTTTGCAAACTCATTTTTAAGACCAAACAAATTATTCTTAGAATATGCAATTTAAAACAGGAAACACAAAAGAAATTTTTAAAGAGTACGGTAAATCAGAATTTGATACTGGCTCAACAGAAGGTCAAGTAGCTTTATTCACTAACAGAATAAAGTATTTAACCGAACATTTAAAAGTAAACAGAAAAGATTTTGCAACAGAACGCTCATTGGTTTTGTTAGTAGGCAAAAGACGTAAATTGTTAGCTTATTTGAAAGATAGAAATATCGAAGGATACAGAGAGCTTATCAAGAAGTTAGGAATTAGAAAATAATAATCTTATTTTTACAAAAATTTTGAAGGGCAATTAGACTTATAATTGCCTTTTTTTGTATTAAAATAAATATAAAGTGCTATTATGCAAGTAATTACAAAAAAAATTGAATTAAATGATGGTAGAATTATTACCATCGAAACTGGAAAATTAGCCAAACAAGCTGATGGTTCAGCTTTAGTACGCATGGGCGATACCATGTTATTAGCAACAGTGGTTGCAAAAAAAGAAGCTGCTGAAAACGTAGATTTCATGCCACTTTCAGTTGAATATCAAGAAAAATATGCTTCAATGGGACGTTTCCCAGGAGGATTCTTTAAAAGAGAAGCACGTCTTTCGGAATACGAAATATTAATTTCACGTTTAGTTGATAGAGCTTTGCGTCCATTATTTCCAAGTGATTATCATGCAGAAGTTCAAGTTCAAATTACACTTATTTCGGGTGATAAAAATACAGCTCCTGACGCATTAGCAGCATTAGCAGCATCTTCGGCATTGGCAGTTTCTGATATCCCTTTTAATGGTCCTATTTCGGAAGTACGCGTTGCTAAAATAAATGGAGCGTTTATTGTAAATCCTCCATTACAAGATATTCCTACTGCTGACCTCGACTTAATGATAGCTGCTACCTACGACAATATTATGATGGTAGAAGGCGAAATGAAGGAAGTGCAAGAGGACGATATGATTGAAGCATTAAGAATTGCTCATGAAGCTATCAAAATTCAATGCAAAGCCCAAATAGAATTTACTGAAATGGTTGGCAAAACAAAAAAACGTGAATATTGCCACGAAAACAACGATTTTGATTTTAAAGAAAAAATGAAATCGGCTGTTTATGATAAATTATATGCCATTGCAAAACAAGGCATTGCAGATAAACATCTTAGAGCTGAAACATTTGAAGCTGTAAAAACTGCTTTTGTTGAAACATTAACTGACGAAGAAAAAGAAAAGAAATTCCAAATTTCTCGTTATTTCCACGATATTCATAAAGATGCCGTAAGAGATATGATTTTAAACGAAAGAACTCGTTTGGATGGACGTAAGTTAAACGAAATCAGACTAATATCATGCGAAACTGATTTTTTACCTTCGGCTCACGGTTCTGCTTTATTTACAAGAGGCGAAACACAATCGCTAACTACTGTTACTTTAGGTACAAAAATGGATGAACAAATTATTGATGGCGTTGTATTTGAAGGCAAAAATAAATTTTTGTTACATTATAATTTCCCTTCATTTTCTACAGGCGAAGTAAAAGCTAACCGTGGAACAAGCAGAAGAGAAGTAGGACACGGTAATTTAGCAATGCGGGCTTTAAAATTTACGTTGCCTACTGAAAATCCATATACATTAAGAATTGTTTACAGATGGTCAAAAGTTTGCTGTTCTTTCTGATATTTTAGGCGATGAAGATCATTTAGGTGATATGGATTTTAAAGTAACAGGAACTAAAGATGGTATTACTGCTTGCCAAATGGATATAAAAGTTGATGGCTTATCGCACAAAGTATTGGCTGAGGCTCTAAACCAAGCAAAAGAAGGCAGATTACACATATTGGGCGAAATGGCAAAAGCTATTACCGAACCTCGCGAAGATTACAAGCCACATGTTCCTCGTATTGTTCAAATATCAATTCCTAAAGAATTTATTGGAGCAGTTATTGGACCTGGTGGAAAAATTATTCAAGAAATGCAACGCGAAACTGGTGCTGTAATTGTTATTGAAGAAGTTGGCGAATTTGGTATTATTGATATCGTAGCCGTTGACAAATCTTCTATTGATGCAGTAATGAAAAAAATTAATGGTATTACTGCTATTCCTGAAGTAGATGCAATATATGATGGTGTTGTTAAAAATATTCAAGCATTTGGTGCTTTTGTTGAAATTATGCCTGGAAAAGATGGATTATTACACATTTCAGAAATTGATTGGACTCGTTTAGAAAATGTAGAAAGTGTGCTGAAAGTAGGTGATAAAATTCAGGTTAAATTAATTGAAATTGATAAAAAAACAGGTAAATTAAAACTTTCACGTAAAGTATTGTTGCCTCGTCCCGAAAAAAATCAATAAATCCAAAATACTATATAAAATGCTGTGCTTTTGATTGTTAAAGGTACAGCATTTTAGTTTTTCTAAATTTCACTTCTTTTTTGTAACAATTTTTGTTTAAAAACGTTATACTTACGCTTTTCATAAATTTAAAATTATAATGAGGCAATTAAAAATTACTAAACAGGTAACTAATCGTGAACTTGCTTCACTTGACAAATATCTTCAGGAAATTGGTCGAGTTGAACTTATTTCTGTGGAAGAAGAAGTTATTTTAGCACAAAAAATAAGAGCCGGAGATCAAGCTGCATTAGAAAAATTAACCAAAGCAAACTTGCGTTTTGTTGTTTCTGTGGCCAAACAATATCAAAATCAAGGATTAAGCTTACCTGATTTAATTAACGAAGGGAATTTAGGCTTAATTAAAGCAGCACAACGTTTCGACGAAACACGTGGTTTTAAATTTATTTCTTATGCTGTTTGGTGGATTCGCCAATCAATTTTACAAGCATTAGCCGAACAATCCAGAATAGTAAGATTACCTCTTAATAAGCTGGGTTCCATTAATAAAATAAAGAAAGCTTCCGCAAAATTAGAACAAGAATTTGAACGTCCGCCTAATGATGGCGAAATAGCCGCTCTTTTAGAAATTTCCGAAACCGAAGTTAGAGATACCATGCGTCACTCTGGCAAGCACCTTTCGATGGATGCTCCTTTGGTGCAAGAGGAAGATACTACTATGCTGGATGTTTTTAAAATGGAAGACAATCCCACACCAGAAACAGACTTACTTTATGATTCATTATGTAAAGAAATTGAACGTGCCGTTTGTACTTTAACACAAAGAGAAGCCGATGTTATCAGATATTTTTATGGATTAAACGGTTGTCAGCATTTAACGTTGGAAGAAATTTCCGAAAAATTTGATTTAACCCGCGAAAGAGTTCGCCAAATTAAAGAAAAAGCCATCCGCAGGCTCAAAAATACTTCTCGAAGCAAGATTTTAAAAACTTATTTAGGTTGATAATAATTTGATTATTTTGATTTTATAAAAAGCTATCTCTTTGAGGTGGCTTTTTTTGTTGCATAATGTTAAATTTTGCTAAAATTATATTAATTACTAATTTTATTAGTAATTTTGTTATAAAAAATTAGCAAACTTTTAACTCAATTTTTGCAATGAACGATAAAATTCTTGAAAAGCTTAATATTCTTGCCAATGCAGCTAAGTACGACGTATCTTGCTCATCAAGTGGAAGTAACAGAAGTAACAATGGTAAAAATATTGGTAATACAGTTAGTTGTGGCATTTGTCATAGCTTTACTGAAGACGGAAGATGTATTTCGTTATTAAAAGTGTTACTAAGCAATCATTG
>CAYTJB010000125.1:4879-6192 GCA_964437995.1 uncultured Bacteroides sp.
GTCGGTGATCGGAGCTACATACAGAAAGTGCTAGCAATCATTGCATTTATGATTGTGCTTACTGCGTAAACCGCAGTAGTAATGATATTCAGCGAGCTGCATTTACAGTTGATGAACTGGCAGAATTGACCTTCAATTTTTATCGAAGAAATTATATTGAGGGTTTGTTTTTAAGCTCGGGTGTAATGCGGAATCCCGATTATACAATGGAAAGATTGATGAATGTAGCTAAAAAGCTTAGAGAAGTTTATAAATTTAATGCTTACATTCATTTAAAAGCCATACCGGGCGCCAATCCAGATTTGGTAAGACAAGCAGGTTTGTATGCCGACCGTATGAGTGTAAATATTGAAATTCCTACAGAACAAAGCTTAAAACTATTAGCACCCGACAAAAATTTTGCAAGTGTTTATCAACCAATGGGTTTAATAAAGGAAAATATTATCATTAGCAAAGAAGAACGAAAAAAATACAGGAAAGCACCTAATTTTTCGCCTGCCGGACAAAGCACACAATTGATTATTGGAGCTTCTCCCGAAAACGATAGACAAATACTACAATTGGCATCAGGATTATATGATAATCAAAAACTAAAAAGAGTATATTACTCTGGTTATGTACCGGTTACATTAGCTGACAATCGTCTTCCTGCATTAAAACAACCGCCTTTAATTAGAGAAAATAGGCTCTATCAGGCAGATTGGCTACTACGATTTTACGAATTTAAGGTAGATGAAATTGTAAATGATGAGTTTCAGCAGTTAGACCTTGAACTCGATCCAAAACTGAGCTACGCATTACGTAATCCTCATATCTTTCCTATTGATATCAACAAAGCTGATTACGAAATGATACTAAGAGTTCCCGGAATTGGTGTTCGTTCGGCACAGCTAATAGTAGCTTCGCGAAGATTCGGAAGATTAAATGAAAGCCATTTAAAGAAAATGGGGATTGTTTTAAAACGAGCAAAATATTTTATTACTTGCAATCAACTAACTGATGGACATAAAGATATATTTCCTTCTATTATCAGAAAAAATATTTTAAATGAAAAGCAAAAACTGTTAAAAAGTTTTGATACGAACCAATTGTCATTATTTGGTGGGTAGTTATTAAGTTATTGATTATTGGTATTTTACAAACTTTATGAACTGAATTTATGAATATTTTTTTATACGATAAAACATTTGAAGGACTGTTAACGGTTGTTTTTGAATCGTTTAAAATGAAGATTGTAGCCGATGTAATTGCCGACAAAAACAATTATCAAGCTTCGCTTTTGGATATTCCGTACAAAATAGAAACTGATGTTT
>CAYTJB010000125.1:6202-7148 GCA_964437995.1 uncultured Bacteroides sp.
AAGGACTAAAAGCGAAAACTAATAAAGAGGCTTGCGATATGGTTTACCATACTTTTCTTTCGGAAATGAATAACATTGAAATGATGATTTACCAATACTTACAACTTGCTTTTTCTGCTAACTATAATATCTCTGTGAATTACCGAGAAGAATATGTATTGCAAATCAAACAAATTCAACGAAAGGTACTGAGAGAAGCACATCGAATGTTTATGTTTGTAAGGTTTCAAAAAACCAATGATGATATTTATTTTGCCCCTATTGAGCCTCAATATGATGTAATTCCGCTTATTGGTAAACATTTTAAAAACCGTTTTCGCGATCAAGTTTGGATTATTTACGATACCATTAGAAACTATGGATTGTATTATGATTTAAAAACAGCACAAGAAATTAAATTAGAAAAACTTGGTGTAAGCAAATCCTCAGGAAAAATAGATGCTTTGCTGCTCGAAAAAAAGGAAGAAACTTACCAAATTCTTTGGAAAAGCTATTTTGATGCCATTAATATAAAGGAACGCAAAAACTTAAAGGTGCAAATGCAATTTATGCCCAAACGCTTTTGGAATTATTTGCCAGAGAAAAACAATATATGAATCAAGTACTTATATTTTTATCAATTATTTTACCTCAAAGCTAAAAAAATCAAAGTCTTCGCCTTAAAGGCAATAGATTTTCTACCAAAATGAAACATTAAAACAGGACACCTCTACGAGGCTTAATTATCAGGAATTTTAAATATACTATTAACAGGTTGTTCCACGTAATTTTTTAAAAAGTGAAAAATCTGTAGAAATTGTTCCGAGAATCAGAAACTGTCCTATTCATTTTTTAAAAACTTGTGTTGCTTGCATCAGTGTTGTCCACGTTCTATTCTCCAAAAAAACAACAAAACACCTGATAATTCACATATTTTTACTACTTTTGCAGCATAAATTTGCTTTTA
>CAYTJB010000125.1:7158-8602 GCA_964437995.1 uncultured Bacteroides sp.
TCAAATGCATGTAGTGGCTGACCTATCTCATGTAAAATAAAATTGGTAACATCTACTATATTGTTAATTGGACGAAGTCCTATTGCTGTAAGCTTCCTTTTTAGCCATTCAGGCGATTCTTTTACTTTTACATTCTTTACTACTTTTGCAGCATAAATTTGCTTTTAAAAATGCAAGCTGAAAACGTTGATAAACAAAACACTAAAGAATTTATTTTAATTAAGGGGGCGAAAGTTCACAATTTAAAAAATATTGATGTTGCTTTGCCCCGCAACAAAGTAATTGTTATTACAGGCTTATCAGGTTCGGGAAAATCTTCTTTGGCTTTTGATACATTGTATGCTGAAGGTCAGCGTCGTTATGTGGAAAGTTTAAGTGCTTATGCTCGTCAGTTTTTAGGCAGAATGTCGAAACCAGAAGTAGATTATATTAATGGCATTTCGCCTGCAATTGCCATTGAACAAAAGGTAAATAATCGCAATCCACGTTCTACAGTTGGAACTTCAACAGAACTTTACGAATATTTAAAACTGCTTTTTGCTCGTATTGGTAAAACAATTTCGCCTGTTTCGGGCAAAGAAGTTAAACGAGATAGCGTTACCGATGTGGTTGATTATATAATTTCACAGTCGGAAAATACAAAAGTTATCATTTCAGCACCTTTGTTGGTAAAATTAGGACGTACTGTAGAAGAACAATTGCAAATAATTATTCAACAGGGATTTACAAGACTGTTAGTTGAAGATAAAATACTTAAAATAGAGGAATTTCTTCAAAATCTTCCTAAAAAAATTAAAGACAGAGTAGTAATAAAAAAAGACGATGACGACTTGGCTTCAAGATTGGCTGATTCGGTGCAAACAGCTTTTTTTGAGGGTGAAGGCGAATGTAAAGTGGAATGTTTTGATGAGGAAAAATCAATAAGAAAAACATCTTTTTCAAATCGCTTTGAATTAGATGACATTATATTTGAAGAACCAAGCATTAATTTATTCAGCTTTAATAACCCTTACGGAGCTTGTAAAACTTGCGAAGGTTTTGGTTCAGTAATTGGAATTGACGAAGACCTTGTAATTCCTAATAAAGCACTTTCTATTTACGAAGATGCCGTTGCTTGCTGGAAAGGCGAAAAAATGAGCGAATGGAAAGACCAACTGATAAAAACAGCCTATAAATTTGACTTTCCGATACATAAATCTTATTATGATTTATCGGAACAACAAAAAGAGTTGCTTTGGACTGGGAATACCCATTTTGGAGGAATCAACGATTTTTTTAAATATGTAGAAGAGCAAACTTATAAAATTCAATATCGTGTAATGCTTTCTCGTTATCGAGGCAAAACAGTTTGTCCCGATTGCAAAGGAACTCGCTTACGCAAAGATGCTGCTTACGTTAAAGTTACTGGTAAATCAATAACAGATATTGTTTTAATGCCTGTAAG
>CAYTJB010000126.1:0-8589 GCA_964437995.1 uncultured Bacteroides sp.
AATTTCTTTTTCGTTATAATTATTTTATTAACAATAGGTTGCGAAAAAGATAATACATTTAACTCCAAAAAATACGATTCACCCGAAGCGATATACGATTTTCCCAATAATAAATTATGGAAACACAGGGTTAATACACCCGAAGAAGCCAAAGAAGCTTTAAAAGAGTTTGATGGGATTGAAATTGATATTTATTTTATAGATGGTGCAAATGAATTTCAAACCGGGCATGATGCTCCTTCGGGAATAAGTTTGGAGTCGTATTTCGATAATTTACCTAATTGTTCTCAATTTTATTATTGGCTCGATTTCAAAAATTTAAGTTCTTACAATGTTATTGCAGCCGTTGAAAAAATGAATGCAATCATCAATAAGTATAACTTACGTAAAAAGCTAATTGTAGAAAACGACAAAGCTGAGTTACTTAACTTTTTCAAACTTTCTAACATATACACAAGTTATTGGATTCCTGATGTTTCAGAGAATTTAATTGATTATTTTGCTGAAAAAGAACTAATTGATGAGTTGGAAGTTACATTAACTAAATACCAGTTTAATGCTGTATCAGCACATTTTAATATGATTTCATTTATGGAAAAATATTTAAAGAAATATAATTGTCATATCTGGACCAATGGGTTGATAAAGGAAGCTGACAAACAGAAAATTATCAATTTTACCTATAAGCAAAATATAAAGGTAATACTTGTAGATTATGAAACTAATTTTATGAAGTAATACCAATACGGTAGCAGTTCCAGTAATCCAAATTATACCAAAATCGAATGAATAAATTTATAAACTTTAATAACTTTACAAACGCCCTATACCAACATTAGCAACCCCAGCATAAGCCCCAACCCCAGCAAATAGCCACTATATATTTCCTGTGGGCGATGAGCGTTTAATGTTAAACGTGAAAAGCCAACCAAACCACCAATTATAATCAATAATAAAATAGGTAGAAGCATATCAATCCCAAAACGATAAGAAATCCCGATAACAATACCTGTTAATGCACCAATTGCCATGGTATGTATGCTTATTTTAAATTTAAAATTGATAAGAAAAGCTAAAATAATCATTAAGGTTGAAGCCAATAATATAAACCAATAAATTGGAGGAATGCCATTTGTTCTTAACATATAATAACTCCCAAAATAAAAAATAATGGTAAACAAAAAAGGCATGGTTCGTTCTTCCTTTTTTTCTAAATGTAGCGAGCTTATCATTTTGGTTCGCCACAAAAAAAACGTAAAAATAGCAGGAAAGAAAAATGTAGAAAGAAAAACAAAAATCATTATCATCAACTTACCTTGCAAACTTATGATTGAAGCAAAATAGATTTTCATGCTAAATAAAATAGCAAATGTATAAATAGGCATCAAAAGCGGATGAAAGATATACGAGATAATACGGGCAATTTTGTTTTCCATTTATGAGATTTCCTTTCTAAGACGAGCAACTCTAATATCCATACCTTCGCGATATTTAGCTACAGTACGGCGAGCTATATTGAAGCCTTTTTTATTTAATATTTCGGTAAGTTCGTCATCGTTCAATGGCGATGTTTTATCTTCATTATCAATACATTCTTTTAAAATACTTTTGATTTCAGTGGTAGAAATTCCTTCTCCTGCATCATTGGTCATTGATTTTGAGAAAAAATCTCGTAATAAAAAAGTACCGAAATGAGTTTCGGCATATTTGCTGTTGGCAACCCGAGAAATTGTAGAAATATCAAGCCCTACCACGTCCGAAACATCTTGCAGTTTCATAGGTCGAAGTTTAGAAACATCGCCATCTAAAAAATACTCGTGTTGATAATTCATAATAGCTTTCATAGTAACATACAACGTATTTTGACGTTGCTTTATAGCATCAATAAACCAACGTGCCGAATCAATCTTTTGCTTAATAAACATTACCGCATCTTTTTGTTGTTCGGTTTTTTGTTTGCTTACAGCATAGCCTTCAAGCATTTCAGCATAATCTTGATTTACCCTGAGTTCTGGCGTATTGCGATTATTTAACGAAAGTTCCAACACACCATTGTTATTGTTAATAATAAAATCAGGAACAATGTATTGATTTAATTTTGAAGACCCTCCTACCGAGTTTCCTGGTTTTGGGTTTAATTTTAAAACTTCGGCAATAGCCCCTTTCAACGCTTCTTCGGTAATATTTAGTTTTTCAATAATTTTGTCGTAATGCTTTTTAGAAAAGCGTTCAAATTGAGTATTTAAGATTTTATAAGCCAATTGAACGGAAGACGTTTGCTCTTCGTTGCGATGCAGTTGCAACAATAAACATTCCTGCAAATTACGTGCCCCAACACCCGACGGATCAAGTTCTTGAATAATCCCCAAAACTTCTAATATTTCAGTAGCTGTAGTTTCTATATTTTGAGAAAATGCGAAATCATCTACCATTGCATTAATATCTCGCATCAAATAGCCCGAATCATCTAAATTGCCAATGAGTGTTAAACCAATATTATATTGCCTTTCGTTAAGTCCGAGCATCATTAGCTGGTCAGTTAAGGTTTCCTGAAAACTTGCTTCCGAAGCATAAGGAATTTCCTTGCGTTCGTCATCGGCAGACTTATTGTTGGCTTTTAATTTGTAGGAATCTACATCATCTTCATCCAAATAATCGTTAAAATCAAAATCGGTGGTATCGCGTGAAATATCATCATCAATATCATTTTCGTATTCATCGTTTTCGCCAGAAATTTCGATTTCTTTTCCATCCGATAAATCTTCTAATGCCGGATTTTCTTCTAATTCCTGCTTAATGCGTTGGTCAAGTGCAACAGTAGGTACTTGCAATAACTTCATCAACAGTATTTGCTGTGGCGAAAGTTTTTGTTGTAGTTTTTGCTGTAATCGTTGACTTAGCATTGGTGGTAATTAGTAATTAGTGATTAGTAATTGTTTTCTGAGTTATTCTTTGACTCATAATTCAGCATTCATAATTTATAATTAAAATTCCGCATTCATTGGTGTACGTGGAAATGGAATCACATCTCTGATATTTGCCATGCCGGTTACAAACAATATCAATCTTTCAAAACCTAAGCCAAATCCGCTGTGTGGAGCTGTTCCAAAGCGGCGAGTATCCAAATACCACCAAACGTCTTTTTCAGGAATTCCCATTTCGGCAATGCGTTGTTGGAGTTTTTCTAAATTCTCTTCACGTTGCGAACCACCAATAATTTCGCCAATTTTAGGAAACAAAACATCCATAGCACGCACGGTTTTCCCGTCGTCATTTAACTTCATGTAAAATGCTTTGATATCTTTAGGATAATCGGTTAATATAACCGGTTTTTGAAAATGTTTTTCAACCAAATAGCGTTCGTGTTCCGATTGCAAATCAACACCCCACGAAACAGGAAATTCAAACGACTGCCCCGATTTTATTAAAATATCAATAGCTTCGGTATAAGCTAATCTAATGAAATCGTTGTTTACCACAAAATTTAATCTTTCGATAAGTTCTTTGTCGTACATATTGTTCAAAAATTCAAGATCGTCCATGCAATTTTCTAAGGCATATTTAACGAGTGATTTAATAAAATCCTCAGCTAAATCCATATTTTCCTTAATTTCATTAAAAGCTACTTCGGGTTCGTTCATCCAAAATTCAGCCAAATGGCGTGGTGTATTAGAGTTTTCTGCTCTAAATGTTGGTCCAAAAGTATAAACTTTGCTTAAAGCCATCGCTGCCAATTCAGCTTCTAATTGCCCTGAAACGGTTAAATTGGTTTCTTTTCCGAAGAAATCTTCGGCATAATTAACCTTTCCATCTTCGGTTAACGGTGGGTTTTTAGCATCCAACGTTGTTACGCGAAACATAGCTCCAGCACCTTCAGCATCAGAACCAGTAATAATAGGCGAATGAATATAGAAAAAACCATTATCGTTGTAATATTTATGAATAGCAAAAGACATGGCATGACGAATGCGTAAAATAGCACCAAAAGTATTGGTACGAGGACGTAAATGTGCTATTTCTCTTAAAAATTCTAATGAATGACCTTTCTTTTGCAAAGGATAGGTTTCTGCATCGGCAGTTCCGTAAACATGAATTTCAATAGCCTGAATTTCTACGCTTTGCCCCTGCCCCATTGATTCTACTAATTTTCCATTTGCCGAAATGCAACTACCAGTAGTAATTAGTTTCATCAATTCCTCATCAAAATTTTCTAAATCAACCACTATTTGAATACTATGCACAATAGAACCATCATTTAATGCAATAAAAGCCACGTTTTTGTTTCCGCGTTTAGTTCTAACCCAGCCTTTTACGTTCACAATTGTTCCTAATTCTTCTTTTTTAGTAGATTTTAGTAAGTCTTTAATAATACTTCTGTTTAATGCTTCCATTCTTTATTTCTTGAAAAAATTAATAAAATTCGATATAATTATAAATTTATAACAAACTGATATTATTTTAATTAAGTATTTTTTTAATAAAAATATCTTGTTAAAAATTTAAGTGTGTAAAATTATTAAAAATCCGTAAATAAACTTTAATTAATTTTGCCAAAAGAAGAAATGAGTACAAATACCGACATATTACCTCTAAATCAATGGGTTTCCGTTGGCAACGAACCGCTTATTATTGCAGGTCCTTGTAGTGCCGAAAGCGAGGAACAGCTTATACAAACAGCTATTGAATTAGCTAAAATACCATTTGTAAAAATTTTCAGAGCTGGAATTTGGAAACCACGTACTCGCCCCGATGGATTTGAGGGTATTGGCAAAATCGGCTTAGAATGGCTCAAGCAAGTAAAAAAAACTACAGGATTACTCACAGCAGTAGAAGTTGCCACGCCAAACCATATCGAAGAATGCTTGCAATACGGTATTGATGTATTATGGATAGGTGCTCGAACGGTTGGCAATCCTTTTTCGATGCAGGAATTAGCCGAAGCCCTTAAAGGTGTTGATATCCCTGTGATGATAAAAAACCCATTGAATCCTGATTTAAAGTTATGGTTGGGTGCAATAGAACGTATCAATCAGGTTGGGATAAAAAAAATAGCAGCTATACATCGTGGCTTTTATACTTATAATTCAAAACCTTATCGCAATGCTCCATTATGGGAGATTCCAATAGAATTAAAACGCATTTTGCCAGATTTACCAATAATTTCAGACCCCAGTCATATTGCAGGAAACAGAAATTTGCTGAGTTCGATTGCTCAAAAAGCATTAGATTTGGAAATGCAAGGTTTAATGATAGAAGTGCACCAAAATCCCGAAAAAGCACTTACAGACGCAAAACAGCAAATTACGCCAGAAGCATTTGCAGAATTACTTTCCACTTTAATTTTTCGTAAAGAAAAAGGAAGTGTTGAATTTGAAAACGAATTACATCGTCTTCGCTCAATGATTGACAGTGCAGATGATGAGCTTATTTCTGTTTTGGCAAAACGAATGAATTTGGTTGCACAAATAGGAGAATATAAAAAGCAAAATGACATTACTATTTTACAAATAAAACGCTGGAACGAGATTATTACAATGCGTTTAAGCAAAGCAAAGGAAATGGGTTTGAGTTCAGATTTTATAAAAAAACTATTAGAAATTCTCCACGAAGAATCTATCAAAATTCAAAATGATATTTTGAATAAAATAGGCTAAAAATACTTTTTATTAGCTTGCAGAAATAATTAAAAAATCTGCTTAATATCTTCCATAATTTTACGAGCCAATTTATCGGCATTGGCTAAAGAATCACTTTCGGAATAAATGCGAATAATAGCTTCGGTATTAGATTTGCGTAAATGCACCCATTCATTGTCAAATTCAATTTTTACACCATCAATGGTATTTATGGGTTGATTTTTATAGATTTCTTGAATCTTTTCAAGAATTAAATCCACATCCATTTCGGGTAATAATTCTATTTTATTTTTTGAAATAAAATAATTTGGATAGGTATTTCTTAGTTCGGTGCAAGTTTTACCCGATTTAGCCAAGTGCGTTAAAAACAAAGCTATACCAACCAATGCATCGCGACCATAATGCAATTCAGGATAAATTATACCACCATTGCCTTCGCCACCAATAACAGCATTATTGGCTTTCATCATTTCTACTACATTTACCTCTCCCACTGCTGATGCTGCATATTTTCCACCTGCATTTTCGGTTACAACTCTTAATGCTCTTGTTGAAGATAAATTGGAAACTGTATTGCCTACTTTATTTTTTAATATATAATCGGCAACAGCCACTAAGGTATATTCTTCGCCAAACATTTCGCCATCATCGCAAACAATAGCCAAACGGTCAACGTCAGGGTCAACCACAAAGCCTAAATTAGCGTTGGTATTGACAACGGTTTTGGCTATTTCTGTTAAATTTTCGGGCAAAGGCTCAGGATTGTGCGGAAACAAACCATTGGGTTCGCAATATAATTCCACTACTTCTTTTACACCCAACGCTTTCAACAATTGAGGAATAGCAATTCCACCAGTGGAGTTTACACAATCCACTACAATTTTATAATTGGCTTTGCTTATTGCATTTACATCTACCAAAGGCAACTGTAATATTTTTTTTATGTGCTTTTGAATATAAGTGTCGTCCTTTTCGTATTTGCCAATTTTATCAACATCAGAAAATTGATAATTGTCGGTTTCCGCATTAGCTAATACTTCTTCGCCTTCGGCAGCATTGATAAATTCGCCTTTATTGTTCAATAATTTCAGTGCATTCCACTGCTTTGGGTTATGACTTGCGGTAATAATAATGCCACCGTCTGCTTTTGCATCTGTAACAGCTATTTCAACAGTTGGTGTTGTTGATAATCCAACATCCAACACATCTACACCCATTCCAATGAGTGTTCCACAAACCAATTGATTTACCATTTCGCCCGAAATACGTGCATCGCGACCAACAACAAATTTCATACGGTCTTTGCCTATTAATTTTCTAATAAACGAAGCAAAAGCTGCTGTAAATTTAACAACATCCAATGGAGTAAGCCCATCGTTTGGTTTGCCACCAATGGTTCCTCTAATGCCCGAAATTGATTTAATTAATGTCATAAAATAATGAGTATAAAGTTAAAAAGGTTATAAAGTTGTAAAGTAAAAATGCCATTAACTTGTTTATAAAATTTTATATAATGTTAACAAGAAAACTATTAGATATGTACTATCGTCTTATTTTGCTTGTCGTTCCAAGTTTTCTTTTGTCATTCCAATTGATAGCGAGGAATCTCTTAAAATAAAACATTCATTATTAATCGATTTGCATTCATAATTCATAATTCATAATTATTTCAACACCTGAGTAACCAATTGAGCTGCTTCGCCCAAAGTTATAGCTGAAAATACTTTTAAACCCGAGTTATCAATAATAGCTTTCCCTTCAATAGCATTGGTACCTTGCAAACGAACAATAATAGGTATATTTATTTCTCCTATATTTTTGTAAGCATCTACTACACCTTGTGCGACGCGGTCACAGCGAACAATACCTCCAAATATGTTGAGTAATATAGCTTTTACGTTAGGGTCTTTCATAATAATACGAAACCCCTCCTCTACCCTTTTTGCATTGGCTGAACCGCCTACATCTAAGAAGTTAGCAGGTTCGCCACCCGAAAGCTTAATAATATCCATAGTTGCCATTGCCAATCCTGCTCCATTTACCATACAACCTACATTTCCATCTAATTTTACATAATTTAGGGAAAACTTACCGGCTTCCACTTCAATAGGATCTTCTTCTGATAAATCCCGCATTTCAACAATATCAGGATGACGAAAAAGAGCATTGCTATCAATAACTACTTTGGCATCAGCAGCATATATTTTATCATCCGAAGTTTTTACCACAGGATTAATTTCAAATAAAGACGCATCAGAACCAACATAAGCTTGGTACAATGATTTTACAAATGCAATCATTTCTTTGTTTGCATTTCCGTTTAAACCTAAATTAAAAGCTATTTTGCGTGCCTGAAAATCTTGCATTCCTACTTTAGGGTCAATTTCTTCAGTAAATATTTCGTTAGGCATTTCTTCGGCTACTTTCTCAATATCCATTCCTCCACGTGGCGAATACATTACCATAAAACGTCCTGTAATACGATTAAGCAGCATACTTATATATAATTCTTTTATTTCAGAAGCTCCTTCGTAATAAATATTTTGTTCTATCAACACCTTGCTTACCTTTTTTCCGGTAGCAGTAGTTTGATGTGTAACTAACTGCATGCCTATAATATCTTGAGCATAAGAGCGTACATCTTCCAATGATTTAGCAATTTTTACACCACCACCTTTACCTCTGCCTCCTGCATGAATTTGAGCCTTTACAGCCATTCTTTCCGAACCTGTTTTATCATATAAAATTTGAGCAGCTTTAGCTGCTTCATCAGGAGTAAATGCAACAATGCCTTCAGGTATTTGAACACCATATTTTTTAAGAATTTGTTTGCCTTGATATTCGTGTAAATTCATATTTCAACTATTAATTAATTTTCAAAAGTATAAATTATTAACCGTTCTTTTCTTGTTTTGTTTAAAAATTAGAAAAAAATCATCAAGTTTGATTAACT
>CAYTJB010000127.1:0-7653 GCA_964437995.1 uncultured Bacteroides sp.
TTCAATTATATCTTTTCTGATTTATTTTGGACTATTTTATAATTCACTTTGGTATTATTATTTAAGGCTCAGAACTATTGGGCATACAGTTAGTGTAAATGGCTATAGTGTTACAATTTTATTCTCAGATGGGACGAAATGGAAAAAGTCTGTTAAAATAGAAGTTGAAGCTGATGAAGCTGGCTATGAGTATAGTGCTTTTATAACTTTATCTTAAACGGATTTAAATTTATTTTCATCAAAAAGAATAAGTAAGTTCAGACTTTATATTTATGATGAAGAAATAAGTTCAATAGAAGCACAAAAATTTATAACTTATGTAAATTGTATAAAAAAAGCCAAATAATAAAATCATAACCTTGATAACCACTTTTGAAAAAATAAATCATAAACACAATAATTACCGTCTTCATTATAAATCATTTCTTTATCTAATAACGCTTGTAACGACCTATTTACAGAGCTCGCCTGCCCTAATCGATTTGCTCTTAAGAACTTAACAGAATTAGGCTGAGATACCTTACCTTCTTTTGCTATTGCCTTTAGCAATAAAAATTGGTTTTCGGTTAATAAACTTTTGTAGCTATAATAAATACTTTCTCTTTCATTTAAAATATCTACTAATATATTGTTTGTTAATTTATTATCTATCTTTAAAACTTGAATCCCCCATAACTTATTAAAATAATATTGAACATAGAAAGTATAACATTCCAATTCGTCAAGAATTAAGTAAATTAAGTCTTTATCAATATTCCTCCCATTGTTTTGAAAATGATAATAAATAAAATCTGCATAATCGCTTTTATTTATTTTTCCAAGACTTAAAATATCAGAACTTTGATAAAAAGGCTTTCCGTATTGACTAAACATGGAAGATAATATTGTTTTATTACTACCTGAAAAAATAAATCGTAAATTAGCACTATATTGCTGGCTATATGTCCTTAACAAAGCTTCTGCATTTTTTTCAGGAAAATATGTAATCTGTTGAAATTCATCAATTGCAATAATGTAATTTACTTTTTGGTTTGATAAATACTGAAATAATGTTGCCAAATCTTTCTGTGTTTCTTCAGGTTTTCGATAATCTAATTCAAAACTTGGCACACCTGTTAATTGGTCAAATGTAATTTTCCCTCTTAAACTTACTATCAAATTCTTTACCTTGGTTAGATAATTCCCAGATCTTTTTTTTTCATCCAATACAATTGCTTTACTGAATTCTTTGACAAAATCATTCAAATTAGCTGCAGCCATAATATCTAAATATAATAGTCGTTCCTTTTTTCTCAAAGCCAACTGATTGAACACATGATATATCAATCCTGTTTTGCCCATTCTTCTTAAAGACAACAGTGTTATATTTCTTCCGTTATCTATTGCAGAAAGGATTTTATTAACTTCCTCTTTCCTATCACAAAAATATTCAGCGGAAGTATAGCCATAAATTATAAATGGATTTTGCATATTATTACACATTTTGTGTTACACATTTTGCGTTACAAAAATAATACTTTTTTAATAATAAAGTAGTTTATTTTAGTTTTTTGTTAAAAATCTTACCAAATTTTGTTAAAGTGAATTAAATAGATAATACCCAATTTTAAATTTATTTCCTTAATTTTGCAAAACATTTAGCGAAAGCATTTAAAACTATGGAAAATAAATTGCAAGTTTACAACACAATAAGCAGAAAAAAAGAAATATTTGAACCTTTAAAAGCTCCATTCGTTGGTATGTATGTTTGTGGTCCAACGGTTTATGGCGATGGGCATTTAGGTCATGCACGCCCTGCTATTACCTTTGATTTGGTATTCAGATATTTACAACATATTGGTTATAAAGTTAGATATGTAAGAAATATTACCGATGTAGGACATTTGGAAAATGATGCCGATGAAGGTGAAGATAAAATTGCAAAAAAAGCTCGTTTGGAACAACTTGAACCTATGGAGATTGCACAATATTTTACCGACCGCTATCATGCAAACATGAATCAGTTGAACGTAAAACATCCCAGCATTGAACCTAAAGCTTCGGGACATATCATCGAACAAATTGAAATGGTAAAAAAAATCTTAAAAAAAGGATTTGCTTACGAATCGAATGGGTCTATTTATTTTGATGTAAAAAAATACAACGATGAATTTGCGTATGGCAAGCTTTCAGGCAGAGTGTTGGATGATTTATTAGCAAACACTCGAGTACTTGAAGGTCAAGATGAGAAACGTAATTCGTACGACTTTGCCTTATGGAAAAAAGCACAACCAGAACATATTATGCGTTGGCCCTCGCCGTGGAGTGATGGTTTCCCTGGTTGGCATGCGGAATGCTCTGCTATGAGTGCGAAATACTTGGGCGAACATTTCGATATTCACGGCGGTGGTATGGATTTGCTGTTTCCCCATCACGAATCGGAAATTGCACAAAGCCAAGTTGCTAATGGTTGTGAGCCTTGTAAATATTGGTTACACAACAATATGATTACCATTAACGGGCAAAAAATGGGTAAATCTTTGGGTAATTTTATTACACTCAACGATTTTTTTACGGGAAATCATCCTTCTTTAGAAAAAGCATACAGTCCAATGTGCATTCGTTTCTTTATTTTACAAGCACACTATCGCAGCACACTTGATTTTTCTAACGAAGCTCTACAAGCTGCCGAAAAAGGCTTGAAACGATTGATGCAAGGTGTTGAAACACTTCAAAAGCTCACTCCATCAGCAACTTCAAGTAGTGATATTTCTAAAATATCTGACAATTGCTACGAAGCCATGAATGATGACTTTAATAGCCCTATTGTTATTGCCAATCTGTTTGAAGGCTTAAGAATTATCAATGCTGTAAATGATGGAAAAGAAACTATTTCGGCAAATGATTTGGAAACTTTAAAAAGTCTTTACAACACATTTGTTTTTGAAATATTGGGATTAACCAATGAAACGGAAAATAATCAGTTTGAATTAGTAGATGGATTAATGCAAATGATACTTTCGTTTCGTCAACAAGCCAAACTCAACAAAGATTATGCAGCTTCCGATAAAATTCGCGACGAACTTATCAAATTAGGTATTGTTGTAAAAGATGGAAAAGACGGTTCGGCTTGGACTTTAGAATAATAATTTAAAACGTAGTGATAGCTTCACTTTTAGTGAGACTATCACTATAATAAATATAAAAACAATGAAAATCAAATACATACTTTTTATTATCGGAATCATATTTTTCATTTCCTGTAAAGAACACAAAAAGAAAACTGAAGACAATCAGCAGCAACAAACAGTTAAAAAAGTTGAAATACCAACATTTAATGCCGATTCAGCCTATTATTTTACCGAAAAACAAGTATCTTTTGGACCAAGAGTTCCCAATACCAAAGCCCATGAATTATGTGCAAATTATTTGGTTTTAACGTTTAAAAAATATTGTAAAAACGTAACTGTTCAAGAATTTCAGGCAAAAGCTTGGGATGGAACGTTGTTAAAAGGAAAAAATATAGTTGCAAGTTTTAATCCGGAAACTAATAATCGTATCTTTTTTTCATCGCATTGGGATTCACGTCCTTATGCCGATTATGACCCCGATGAAAAAAATCACAGAAAACCCATATTAGGAGCCAATGATGGTGCTGCCGGTGTTGGAATTTTGATGGAAATTGCTCGTTTATTTAGCCAAAAACAAACTAAAATTGGTGTTGATTTAATCCTTTTTGATGTAGAAGATTACGGAGAACCCAATGGCACTAATAACAAAGGCGAAGACAATTGGTGTTTGGGCTCGCAATATTGGGCTAAAAATCCACATAAACAAGGTTATTTTGCCAAATATGGTATCTTATTAGACATGGTAGGAGCTAAAAATGCAGTATTTACAATGGAAAATACATCTATGTATTACGCTCCCGATATTATGAAAACAGTATGGAATACCGCTAATTCATTGGGATATAGTAATTATTTTTCTACCGAACAAACAGGAGGATTAATTGATGACCATTTGTATATCAATAAAATAGCAAAAATACCAACAATTGATATTGTACAACACGACCCATCTACAGTATCAAAGTTTTTCCCATACTGGCATACCATTAAAGACGACATGAGTAATATTGATAAAGCAACACTCACAGTAGTTGGAAACACACTACTAACGGTTGCTTATGGAGAAGAATAATTTAAACCCCTGACAATTAAGCTTTATAGAGACGTATTGTTTTAGAAAATAATTTTTAATGCGTTGCTATGCTAATTGTTATCTTTATATTGAAAAAAATATAATAAATTTGCAAAAAATGAGTTATTAAAACCAAAAATAGGCTTTGATTCGAAAAATTACATACCATCTTACTATATTGATAGTAACATTTGTTGTTCTAACAGCTTGCTCAACAAAAAAAAATACCTTTACACGTAGGGTTTACCATAACTTAACGGCTCATTATAATGCTTATTGGAATGGTAACGAAAGTTTAAAAGAAGGCGTTGCTGAACTTTCTAAAAACAGCAAAGATAATTATGCAGAAGTACTTCCTGTTTTCCAATTTGGCACCAAAGTAGAAGCTCAACAAGTTAATCCACAAATGGATAGAGCTATCGAAAAAGGAGTTAAAGTAATAAGACTTCATTCTATTTATATTAAAGGCAAAGAACATATTAGTTGGATTGATGATGCGTATTTTATGATTGGTAAAGCCAATTATTACAAACAAGAATATCGCACTGCAATTCGTACTTTTAATTTCATCATCAGTCAATACAAGACCAATCCTATTAAATACGAAGCCATGGTTTGGCTTGCCAAAACAAATAATCAGTTGGGCGAATTTGGAGCAGCTCAATCAATGCTCGACCAAGTAAAAAATAAAATAAGTAGCGGTGAAGCATCAAAATCATTGCAAAGAGACATGAATATGGTTTATGCCGATTACTATATTAAGCAAGAAAACTATACGCCAGCTATTGAGTATTTAATACCAGCTATTGAACAAACACATAAAAAAGACATAAAAACTCGTTTGCGATTTATTTTAGCTCAAATATATCAAAGGAACGGCGACTTAGCTAAAGCTACAGAGTTGTATAAAGCAGTGATTAAGAAAAATCCACCTTACGAAATGGCTTTTAATGCTCGTATCAATCTTGCTATGAGTTATGATGCTGCTACCGGCGATAGCAAAGCATTAGAGAAAAAGCTAAAAAAAATGCTTAAAGATATTAAAAACAAGGAATATCTCGATCAAATATACTACGCACTTGCCGAAGTAGCAATACGAAATAAAAATAATGATTTAGCAATTAAATATTTAAAACTTTCAGTAAGTTCGAGTGTAGGTAATAATTATCAAAAATCTATCTCGGCTCTTAAACTTGCCGATTTATACTTTGACATTCCTGAATACGAAAATGCCCAAGCATATTATGATAGTACAATGATGTTTTTACCAAAAAACTATAAAAATTATGATGTAATTAAAAGTAAAACAGTATTACTTACCGAATTGGTAAAAAATATTCAAGTTGTTAAGGTTCAAGATAGCTTACAAGCAATGGCTGCAATGAAACCGGCTGATAGAGATATGAAAATTAACAACATAATTGCAGCTATTATTAAAGAAGAACAAAGAATAGCAGAAGAAGAAAATGCTAATCGTCAAGCATTAAACTTTTTACAAAGTAATCGTCCAAACGCAGGAAGCCCAGGTGCTGGCGAATGGTATTTTTACAACACATCAACCATGAGTTTCGGTTTTTCTGAGTTTTCTAAAAAATGGGGAAAGCGTAAATTAGAAGACAACTGGAGAATCAGCAATAAGCAAACTTTTGACTATGGCGATAATCAGGCAAACAAAAACGGAGAAGTTGACGAAGGAGAAGCCAATGATACTTTAGCATTAGCCTCAAATCCAAAAACTAAAAATTATTATTTAAAAGATCTTCCACTTACCGAAGAAAAATTAAAAAAATCTAACGAAAAAGTAGAAAAAGCACTTTATAATATGGGCTATATTTATTACGAAGGATTAAAAGACCTCAATAAAGCCAAAGAAACTTTTGAAATTTTAATTACTCGTTTTCCCAATGGAAAGCAATGCTTAGGCTCTTATTATCAATTATATAAAATTAATTCCGACTTAGAAAACAAAGTAAAAAAAGACTATTATAAAGATATTATTATAAATAATTATCCTGAAAGTGATTATGCAAAAATTATTTTAGACCCCGAATATTACAAACAAATACAAGCAAAGAAGAACGAAATAAATTTGTATTACGACCAAACCTATCAAGCATTTATAGTAGGAAATTACAACAAAGTAATTGATAACTACCAAATAGCTACTTCAAAATATAAATTAAGTCCTCTTTTCCCAAAATTTGAATACCTCAATGCACTATCCTTAGGCAAAACCAAAGGAAAAGAAGTTCTGATTGCCTCGCTAAACTCATTAGTAACCAATTATCCTAACCACGAAATTATTCCTTTAGCTCAAATGGTTTTAGACTATCTGAAAACAGGTAAAGATATTAGCCTTGCTCAAAACGATTCAATTAAATCGTTGCCCGAAAATAAAAATAAAAATAAACTAAAACCTATTGAACCCCCAAATAATGAAATTGTAAATACTACTAAAATAGATACCACAAAAACCACTACCAGCCCAATACTTAATAATATTTCAGAACAACTATCTACGTATAAAGAAAATTCGACTGGCATTCATTTTTTTATAATAATGGTTGATGCAAGTAAGGTAAATGTGAATGTGTTGAAAATAAAAATCTCAGATTTTAATCGTAAATATTACAGCACAAGCGACTTAGTTATTACCAGCATCATTTACAATCAAAATATACATTTAATTTCAGTTACACAATTTGATAATGCCGAAAATGCGATGTTATATTATAAAACCATTAAAACCAACGAGTACATTTATTCATCGCTTGATGCAAGCAGTACTTCCGATTTTGTAATAACTACCGACAATTTTACTACTTTTTACAAACTAAAAGACTTAGATGGATATCAAAGTTATTTTAAAAGCTTATATCTAAAAAAATAAATTTGATTTTAATCTTTTTTTTTGTAATAAAAATTTGTATGTTTGTAGCGTAATTTTGCAAAATAAAAGTAAATTATTCATATTATGGGAAAAATAAACGAAATAGATTCCTCGTCCATCAATATTTTAGGAGCAGGAACAGTAGTTAAAGGAGATATTACAGCTAATGGCGATTTCAGAATTGATGGTATTTTAAATGGAAAAATTAATGCAAAAGGGAAATTAGTAATTGGTGCTACTGGTTCAGTAGAAGGCGAAATTACTTGTCAAAATGCTGATTTTTCGGGCAATGTAAAAGGTAAAGTAAATGTAGCCGAATTGCTATCATTAAAAAGTACTGCCAAAATTATTGGAGATTTAATTATTAATAAACTTTCAATAGAACCTGGTGCCCAATTCTCGGGTTCTTGCAATATGGATAGCAGTAAAAATATGCCTCAATATCCACCAAAAAGTGAAACTGAAAAATCCTAAAAAATCGCTTAACGACTATGCAAAATATTCTTCCATTTCCTTTCAAATGGTAGCTATTATTTTAATTGGAGTATATATTTTATTGATGTTCGATAATCGATACTTTC
>CAYTJB010000127.1:7663-8561 GCA_964437995.1 uncultured Bacteroides sp.
TTAGACGAGTGGATTACCAACGGAAAACCCATTTTTACATTGCTTTTTACAACCATAGCCGTTGTTTTAGCAATATATTATGTTATAAAAGATTTAATTGGTAAGTAGTTAATAGTTATTAAGTTATTGATAAAAAAGTTGGAAGACCGAAGTCGGAAGACCGAAATAAAAAATAGAACATAGAAGATACAAATTAAAATTACTTTTTTATCACTTTTACTTGCTACTTATAACTTCTTTTTTACTTTAACCTTTGAGTACTTTAACCTTTAACCTTTTTACTTTCACCTTGTTTTCATGAATTCTCTTTATCTTACTTTCGTAAAAAAACTATTTATATTTACAATTATAATCAGCAGTATTACAGCTATTTTATATTTTTTATTGCCAATAAATTTTATCACTCCTGCATTACCTTTCTTATTGCCTTTCTTTTTTTCTATTACCTTATTATCACATTATATGCAGTTAAAAGCATCACAAAAAAGTTTTGCTCGTTTTACTTCAAGTTTTATAATGATAACTTTTCTAAAACTAATGGTATTAATGGCTGTACTGATTTTGTATGTTCTTACTCATCGTTCAGATGCTATACCTTTTATTGTATCGTATTTTATTTTTTATGTTTGCTTTACAGCTTTTGAAGTAATGGAGTTGCAACGTATTAGCGATAAAAAATAATATCCCCATTTGCCAAATCATTTTGAGATGAAAGATATTAATATTAAAATTCCAACCAACAGAAGCCAAAAAGAAATTTTTTTAAATCAACATGCTAAAGTGATATGGTTTACGGGACTACCTTGTTCCGGAAAAACCACTCTTGCAGAAAATTTTGAAAAATTATACCAAAGTGAAAATATATTTAGTCCAAAATTTGGCAGATTCAATATTTTTT
>CAYTJB010000128.1:0-5115 GCA_964437995.1 uncultured Bacteroides sp.
AACTTTTCATTACTTCGTCCAAATTATCGAAAGGCTCGCCCATGCCCATGTAAACAATGTTGGTTAATTTGTTTCTTTCAGCAAGGCTACGGATTTGGTTAAACATATTTTTATATTAAAATCTCAATACAAAGATAATACTTATATAGTTGAATAACAAATAAATATGTTGCAAATTAAACAATTATCACTCTGATTATCAGATGCTTATAAGCATCTGATAAGTATTCTAATATGCTGTATCTCTGCATATTGCACATAGTAGTTACTAACATTTCCCTTAGCAATAAAACCCATAGTTTTTCAGCAAGAACCTTTGTAGACTGGACTCATAGATTTTAAAATGCACTAAAACAACGGTTTAAAAACTATTTTACTCTTTTTAACAAAATAAATGAAAATAAATTTGGTTTGTATGTATTTATGATTGTATATTTGCGTATTCAAATACCGAAATACAAGATAAAACAATTGAGCAAAATAATAAACATATCAGAAGCCGCATCAATAGCCATTTATAGTATGGTTACCATTGCTAAAGCAGAGGTTAAAATTAATGCAACTGAATTGGCAAAAGCTTCAAATTTTTCGAGAAATCATTTGGCGAAAATTATGCATCAACTCACAAAATATGGTTATTTAGTTTCTGATAGAGGACCAAAAGGTGGTTTTGTATTGGGACGTAAGCCTAATGAAATAAGCTTACTCGCGCTTTTTGAGTTGGTTGAAGGCAATATTGAAGATATAAGTTGTGTGGGAAATTGTGCTACTTGCCCTTTCAAAGATTGTATATTTGGAGGCTTGGCAAGTAAACTCACCAATGAATTTAAAGAATATTTAAAAATAACCAAAATATCAGACTTAATTTGAGTTTGTAAAGTTCATAAAGTTAAAAAGTTCATAAAGTATTTAAAAATAAATTCCAAAAGCAGCATAGCTGAGACAGTAGCATGGTAACATGTTAAAATAATAAAAAACAAATAGATATATTTAATATGAAAAGAACAATTATTAAAATAGATGAAGAGAAATGTAATGGTTGCGGATTATGCGTTTCTGGCTGCCACGAAGGTGCATTGCAATTAATAGACGGTAAAGCCCGCATGATTAGCGAATTGTTTTGCGATGGTTTGGGTGCATGTATAGGCGATTGTCCCGAAGGAGCTATCGAATTAGAAGAACGCGAAGCTGAACCATACAATGAAATTGCTGTAATGGAACGTATTGCTCCTAAAGGTGCAACAACCGTTTTAGCACATTTAAAACACCTAAAAGAACATGGCGAAACTGCTTATTTTAACCAAGGTGTTGAATATTTGAAAAAAAACAATATAGATATTGATTTATCCACTTTAATAGAAAATAAAATGAATATAGAACACCAATATCACAGAGGAGGTTGCCCAGGATCTCGTGCAATGGATTTTCGACAACCATCGCAAGAAAGCAGCAATATAAATATTACAGGCGATATCTCATCAGAATTACGTCAATGGCCCATACAGCTACATTTATTAAATCCAATGGCTGGATATTTTAAAAATGCAGATGTACTATTGGCTGCCGATTGCGTGGCATTTTCGTTTGGAAATTTTCACAATCATTTCTTAAAAGGGAAAACCTTAGCAATTGCTTGTCCTAAATTGGATAAAGGCAAAGAAAGCTATATCGAAAAACTTTCAGCTATGATTGACGAATCAAAAATCAACACCTTGAGTGTGATTATGATGGAAGTTCCTTGTTGTGGCGGATTATTGCAAATTGCCAAAATGGCTGTTCAGGCTTCGGCTCGCAAAATTCCAATTAAATCAGTTGTTGTGAGCTTGCAAGGTGAAATTATTTCGGAAGATTGGGTGTAGTGAGTTGAAAGTTTGTAAAGTTAATAAAGTTAAAAAGGGTCAGTAACCAATTACTCAATTATTCAATAACCATAATATTAACAATTTAAAATTAAAAAAATGAGTATGTTTTGTTATCAATGTCAGGAAACCGCTAAAGGTACAGGTTGTACTATTAAAGGCGTATGTGGAAAAACCGAAGATGTTGCAAATTTGCAAGATTTGTTGCTTTTCACATTAAAAGGAATTTCAATTTACAGCATTGAAGCTCGCAAAGCGAGTATCGAAAATGCTGAAATTAACCATTTTATAATGGAAAGTTTATTTGCAACCATTACTAATGCTAATTTCGACAGAACGGTATTTGTAGAAAAAATCAAAAAGGCGTTGCAATTACGCGAAGTAATGAAAAAAACAGTTGCTGATGCAGGAATTCAAATGCCAGCTCAATTGCATGAATCAGCCACTTGGTTTGCCAATTCTGAAGAAGAATTTGATGCCAAAGCTTTAAAAATAGGTGTGTTAGCTACCGAAAATGAGGATGTTCGGTCATTAAGAGAACTATTAACTTATGGAAATAAAGGTATGGCTGCTTATGCAGAACATGCTTTCAACTTAGGCATGGAAGACCCTGAATTGTATGCTTTTATGCAAAAAGCTTTAGTAGCTTCTATTACCGAACATACTGCCGATGAATTGGTAGGATTGGTAATGGATTGCGGAAAACATGGTGTAACTGCTATGGCATTATTAGATAAAGCCAATACAACTGCTTACGGAAATCCTGAAATCACTAAAGTAAATATCGGAGTTAGCAATAAACCGGGTATTTTGATTAGCGGACACGATTTAAAAGATATGGAAGAATTGCTGAAACAAACCGATGGCACTGGCGTTGATGTTTATACTCACAGCGAAATGTTGCCGGCAAATTATTATCCTGCGTTCAAAAAATACAAACATTTTATAGGAAATTATGGTAACTCATGGTGGAAACAAAAAGAAGAATTCGCAACATTTAATGGTCCTATTTTGTTTACAACCAACTGCATTGTTCCTCCTCCGATAAATTCTACGTATGCTGATAAAGTTTATACAACTGGTGCAGCAGGTTTTGCAGGTTTTAAACATATTCCTGCAAGAGTAAACGGTGGACAAAAAGATTTTTCTGAAATCATCGAACATGCAAAACACTGTAAACCACCTATAGAAATTGAAACTGGTGAAATTATTGGTGGTTTTGCTCATGCACAGGTATTTGCTTTGGCTGACAAAGTAGTTGCAGCTGTAAAATCAGGAGCTATCAAAAAATTCTTTGTAATGGCGGGTTGCGATGGTCGTATGAAAGACCGTAGTTATTATACCGAATTTGCTGAAAAATTACCAAAAGATACTATTATTTTAACCGCCGGTTGTGCAAAATATCGTTACAATAAATTACCTTTGGGCGATATTGGAGGTATTCCACGCGTTTTAGATGCCGGACAATGCAATGATTCTTATTCATTAGCGGTAATTGCTTTGAAATTAAAAGAAGTGTTTGAATTAAACGACATTAATGATTTGCCAATAGCCTATAATATTGCATGGTATGAGCAAAAAGCCGTTATTGTTTTATTGGCTTTACTGTCGTTGGGTGTTAAAAACATTCATTTAGGCCCAAGTTTGCCGGGTTTCTTATCTCCAAATGTTGCTAAAGTATTAATTGATACTTTTGGTATTGCTGGAATAGGAACTGTAGATGAAGATATGAAATTGTTCTTAAATTAGTAATTTAAATCTGACAGGTTTCCAAAACCTGTCAGATTTTTCTTATCTTTACAAAACTAATGAGCAGTAAGAAAATAGAAACCGAAAAAGCCACCGTAAAAGCTATGATTGAGATTTACTGCAAAGCAAATCATCAAGGAAATGGTATTTGTGAAGATTGCAATAAATTAATTAACTATGCTTTGTTTCGAACTGATAAATGTAAGTACAAAGAAGAAAAACCTGCCTGTAAAAATTGCAAAACGCATTGTTACAGTATTGATAATAGAAATAAAATAAAAGAAGTAATGCGATTTTCGGGTCGAAGAATGATTTTTAAACATCCGATACTATCGCTAAAACATTTAATAAGTAAATTTTTATAAAATGGAAGATTACGAAGTTTGCAGTTGCAACAACATCAATAAAAGTATGATTGTGAAAGTCATAAAAGAAAAAGGCTTAACTACGTTGGAGGAAGTTCAAAATGAAACCACAGCAGGAACTGTTTGTGGTGGATGTTGCGATAATATTGAAGATATTATAAAAGAAGTTTTAAGTGCTTAAAATTTTAAGCGTACAAACGTAATTTAATAATTCATAAGTATTTATAAGTACTTTTAAAAAACAAAAATATGGAAACAAAATCTTATGAAACCGCAAAGGTTTTTAGTTTTACCAAAGAAGTTGATTATTCCGAAAATGGAATTGTAAGTAAAAGAATATTAGAGAAAAAGACGGGCAATGTTTCTTTGTTTGCATTCGACAAAGGACAATCGTTGAGTGAGCATACTGCTCCTTTCGATGCAATGGTACAAGTAGTAGAAGGTAAAGCAGAAATTATAATTAATAAAACTCCTTTTACATTAGTAGCTGGAGAAAGTATTATAATGCCTGCCAATATAACGCATGCCGTATTTGCTGTCGAACAGTTTAAGATGGTATTAACGATGATAAAAGAGAGTGCCTTAAGTGCTTAAATAGCTTAAATTTATTTATAGGAACTATGATTTATAGAGATTTTGTATAGATGACTAAAAGCTGGATTCTATCATTTTTTATCACATTTTCAAATCGCCACATCATCATATCATCATATTACTAAATTACCACATCAACAAATCTTCAAATCACAAAATCAAAATGATAGTTAAATTAGAAACGGCACCAAGAGTGCCTTTTAAGATTGAAGGTCGAATTATGTTTGCCAATGAACAAGCGGAATTGATACATCTTACATTAAAAAGGAGAGAAGTGCTTGAAAAACACGATAATTCTTTTGATGTAATTTTTTATGTTTTAGAAGGAAGAGGAAAATTGATGATTGAAGATGAAACGTTTAATTTGTCTGCAAATAATTGTATTTCGGTTAAGACAGGCAAAACCCGATCTTGGGAAAACACTGGAGATACTAACCTAAAAGTATTGGTATATAAAATAAAGAATGGTTAATAAATTGTTATTCTTTATTCTGTTTCTTCTTTGTAAACATATCGCCTAATAAATATCCAATTATGCCACCCCACAG
>CAYTJB010000128.1:5125-5830 GCA_964437995.1 uncultured Bacteroides sp.
GATGTACAGCCTACTTTGGTATAATAAAGATAGCCACCTAAAATTCCAACGACAATTCCAATAATTGCTTGTAGCGAAAAGAAAGATTTCACTTTCTGATAAAAACTGTTTTGTTGTTTTTCTTCCATAATGATAAAAAAAGCATGCCTCTATTAACAGCATGCTTTCTAAAGTTTTAAATTATTGATGTTTATTTTAATGCATTCAATTCAGCAAGAATAGTTTGCTTATCTTGCAAGCCCACCAAACGCTTTATTTCTTTTCCGTCTTTAAAAATAATTAAAGTAGGTATGTTTCTTACACTGAATTTATTAGAAGTAACTTTATTATGGTCAACATCTAATTTCCCGATTTTTATTTTTTTATTCGTATTTTCATTGGCAAGTTCTTCAATAATAGGTGCTTGTCGGCGACAAGGACCACACCAAACTGCCCAAAAATCTACCAAAGTAATTCCTTTTTTGATGGTTTTCTCAAAGTCCTGATCGGTTATAATTTTTACTTTTCCTTCAGCAGGTTTGTCGCCTTTTTGACTAAATGCTTTTCCGTTAATAGCAACAAATGCTAAAATAATTACAAGTTGTGCAATGATTGTTTTCTTCATATTGTGATTTTTATTGATTTTCATATTTATTTTGTTTTATTGAACTTTTTTTGTCATGCTGACGTCAGGAAGCATCTCATATAATATGTATTTTATATTTT
>CAYTJB010000128.1:5856-8504 GCA_964437995.1 uncultured Bacteroides sp.
AATAAATAAAATTCTATATTTTCATAGTTATTGAATAAGTTATTTAACAAATTTAATACCAAATTGTTTTTTAAGCAATATCAGCTTCTTGCTGGCTCAAACAATGGAAACTACCTAATCCCCATATAATTTTGGATGAGTCAATTCCGATAACCATTCTATCAGTAAAGCATTCCGATAAAATATCCAATGCAATATCGTCTGTTTTACAACCAAATGTAGGTACAATTATAGCACTATTTGCAATGTAAAAGTTTGCATAAGAACATGGAACTCGTTGGTTTTCAATAAACAATGGTTCCGGCATGGGGAGTTCAATAATATTTAATTGCTTGCCATTGAGTAATCTCACTTTTTTTAACTCATTGTAATTTTCGAGCAATGGAGCGTAATTTAAGTCGTCTTTATTGGTTTCCATCACGGTAACAACTGTATCTTCATTCACAAAACGGCAAATATCATCTACATGCCCGTTAGTATCGTCGCCATCAACCCCTTCGTTGAGCCAAATTATTTGCTCAACACCGTAATATTCATATAGATAGATCTCAATTTGTGATTGATTCAAATGTGGATTGCGGTTTTTATTTAGTAAACACGCTTTGGTTGTAATTAACGTACCTTTTCCATTAAAATCAACAGAGCCGCCTTCCATTACAATTCCTGCATTTATAATAGGTAGTTGTAGTTTTTCAGCAATCAACTGAGGGATTTTATTGTCCAATTCAAAAGGGTATTTATTTCCCCAAGCATTGTATTCCCAATTGACAATCATTTTTTTATCCGCAGCATTTGGATTTACCAAAAAAGCAGGGCCATGATCACGACACCAAGCATCGTTGGTTGGATGAATATAAAAACGGATGTTGTTCATATCCACACCTAATGCTGTAAGTTGCTCTTTTACATAGTTTAACATCAATTGGTCGTTAACGTTGATATTAACAATTTCACCACGACTTATTTCTTTAATAAATTGATGATAAGCAGGATATATGTTTTGAATTCTACCGGGCCACGAGTTTTCGTTATGCGGATAACTTAACCAAGTGGCAGCATGCTTTTCCCATTCGGCAGGGAAATGATAGCCTAAGCTACGGGGTGTTTTGGAGTTTGAGTTTATAAAGTTCATAAAGTAACTTCTGTCTTCCGTCTTCCGACTTCTGACTTTTTTAATCAATAAATCTTTCGGTAATGGGCGAATAAGTATCTATTCTGCGGTCTCTTAAAAAGGGCCAATGAATGCGGTATTCGTTGGTTTTGCTAAGATTTAGCTCTTGAACATGTATTTCTTCGTTTTGGTGACTTGCTTCGTAAATCAAAGTGCCAAAAGGATTGCAAATAAAAGAACCACCCCAAAAATTCATTTCTCCTTCTTTGCCTGTACGGTTTACACTTACTACGTGTACTCCATTGGCAATGGCATGGCTACGTTGTATCGTTTGCCATGCGTAATATTGTTCATTGTTAACGTCTTCGGTTTGCGAAGTTGCCCAACCAATGGCTGTTGGGTAAAAAATAATTTCGGCACCCATCAAAGCTGTAATTCTGGCAGCTTCAGGATACCACTGATCCCAACATATTAACGTACCTATAGTTGCGTATTTAGTTTTGAAAACTTTATAGCCTAAATCGCCGGGTGTAAAATAAAATTTTTCGTAATAAGCAGGATCGTCAGGAATGTGATTTTTGCGGTATTTCCCTAAATATGTTCCATCTGCATCAAGCACAGCTACTGTGTTGTGGTACAAGCCTTCGGCACGTTTTTCAAATAAAGAAGCAATAATAACCACATTGAGTTCTTTTGCCAACTGGCTAAATATATTGGTTGTAGCTCCCGGAATAGCTTCTGCCAGCTTAAAATTATCATAATCTTCTACATCGCAAAAATAGAGCGATGCAAACAATTCCTGTAAGCAAATAATTTGAGCTCCTTGTGCAGCAGCTTGCTTTATCTTTTCGGTAGCTTTTATCAAATTAGCTTGTTTATCTTTAACACAAGTCATTTGAATAATACCAACTTTTACTTTTTTATTTTCCACAAAACAAAAATTTAAGGTTGCAAAGATAGAAAAATATGTGTTTAGAAGTTCTAAATAGTTTTTCCTTTTACAAAAAAAGCCTGAAATTCAAACTTTCAGGCTTAAAAAATGTGTTAGAAAAATTTCTATTTTAGATATTTCGCTATAGATTTTCCACTCAAATTAACACTGGAGGAATCTGCAATAAAATCAATTTTAGGAATATCTGCCCCTGCTAAAATTAAACTTGTACCTGAACTTTTTGAATTGAATACCAAATGCTTAATATTATTTGTTGAATCAATATTTAAGTTTGTATTTTCCCCTTTGAAACTTAAATGGTTTATCATACAATTTTCAATTTTAACAGCAGCAAATTCTGTTACGGAATTCAATTCTAATGTGTCAAGCTCAATTTTCTTAAAAGAGCAACTAAGAAATATTATATTTACTGATTTTAATTTGGGAATACTAATCTTTGTTGTTGGAATGTTGTCAATATTTGAATATAAATCAGGGTTTTTAATGCTAACAAATAATGTATCGTTAGAAATCCAATATTTACAACTATCTGTATATTCTTCGCTATTTATAACTTCTATTTTTAGTTCTTTCCCTTGGCTTATT
>CAYTJB010000129.1:0-6756 GCA_964437995.1 uncultured Bacteroides sp.
TGCTATTTGCAACGGTATTACTGCCTACAATGTTATTTGAAATTACATTAGCACCTGAACCGCCAATAAAAACACCATAAAATGTTAAACTTGCAGTTGATGCAGTTGAACCATCTAAGGTTATACCCCCAATAATATTATTTTGTACATTTCCTGTACCTGCATTAATATAAACTCCTTCAATAGCTGAAGAGTTTGCACTAGTAGCGTTTCCGCTTGTAATTAAAATAGAACCATTTACCGTATTGCTACCAATAACATATTAGCTATGGTATTTCCTTGAATATTATTAGTGTTTACACCACTTGATGCAGCAATACGAATGCAAAATAAATTGTGTGATAATGTTAATCCATTAAGTGTAAAAGGTGTACCAGCACATAATGGGGCTGAACCTCCAATGTAATTCCCTGTAATATTGTGATTATCTCCCGAATTAATATAAATTACACTGTATGAAGTTGCAAGTGTAGGATTACGAACTGCTGTTTGATAAAAACTATTATTTAATATTGACCAAGCCGTGCTTGCTGCAAGACTAATACCTCTTGAAAATAAACCATTGTAATAAAAGTTATAAATATTACAATTTGAAACCGTATTGTTTTTATTTTCTCCTCCACCTGTTCCATCTGAAAAAATTGCATTTAATGGAGTGGTAGCACCATCACGAACATCACAATAATCAATATCATTATAGCTGTTTCCATTTGCAGTTCCATTAATACCAGTTGTTGTGCCAAAGTTTATAACGCCAATACCAGTTGTATCAACTCCTTGTGTAGAACAATATTTAATAGTATTATAGGTAGCGTCGTTTATAAATTTGATAGCATAACCAGTCTTTACAGTATTTGCAATTACTAAATCTTTTGTCGTTCCAGTTGCATTTACTCTACCATCGAAGGTAACATAAGAAGCTCCATTAAAATTAATAGTTCCTGTAGCGTTATCAGAAGTAATACTTAAGCCTGTTGCAGCAGGATATACTTTAATAGTTTTTGTGGCAGTTGCAGCAGTCGAAACTGCAATAGGAAAGGTTTCTACAGTAGATACATAATTAGATTGTAATGCTAATTCTACAGATCCAGCTAAGCCATTTGTGGTAATATCTGCAAATGCTGCTGTTAGTGAAGGATAAGTCCCTGTTGGTCCCACTGTTTTAACTCCTCCGGCTATTGTACCTGTATTAGTAGTAGTGCTACCTGATAAATAGGTTGATGATTCTAAACCAGCATTAGAAAAAACTCTAAAATAATATGGTGTAGAACTAAATAAGCTTGTTATTGTTTTAGAGTAGGTTGTTCCTGTTGTTCCTGTTGTGGTAGAAGCAATATATGCTACAGGAACAAAGCCAGTTGTAGGATTTGTTGACATGTATAAGTTAAATGAATATTCATTGGTAGAGTTGTCTGTCCAGCCAACAGTAGTTCCTGTAGCGGTAGTTCCTGTAAATGTAATATTTGTTGGTGCAGCATTTCCTGCCACAGGATCTAGAATTCTAATGTCATCCACAAACATATTATTTCCCCAAGCACTAAAACTTTTAATAATTAAGTAATTTGTAGCAGTGTTAAAACTTACAGGAATTGGTACTTGGTATTTATACCAACCATCTAAGCCTGTTTCAACAGGTGCTAAAGATTTAATTCTAATATATTTTGCAAGAAAAGTAGCACCAGTTAAACTTGCTGTTGTATTAATATAAAATGACAGACTATCACGAGTAGTTAAGTTGCCATTGTCTCTATACATCCAAAATTCTAATACAGTATTTGCAGAAGCAGTAGTTAAATCAATTACAGGAGAAATTAGTGCAGCAGATGCAGCATTTAAGTAATCGTAAGAATTGTATTCTAACATACCAGCCCCTGAATGTGGAAGGCAAGTGGGATCAACACCTGTCGTTACTCTAGTCCAAAGACCAGTTCCAGCTACTTGTGTTTGCGTCCATCCTGTTGGTGGGAAAGTTGTGCCATCAAATGACTCATTAAAATATTGCCCATAAGATAGTCCACTAAAGACAAGGGCAATTGCTAAAAATAATAATTTTTTCATAGTAATAAAAATTTAATTAGTAAAAATTGATTTGTAAAAATTTTGTTTAATAATTTGAAAAATGCTAATGAGATTAGCTTTTTTAAGGTGAGGATTTGTTTAAATAATTCATGATGATATGTTTTTATACATGGTAAAAGTAATGTGTTTTTATTCCTTATGCTTAAAAAATTTGTTAAATAACTGTTAAATAATATTTATTTTTGAATAAAAATTGAGTAATGCTAACAAAAACAGTGGATATTTAAAATTAATTTATTGATGTTCAATCCGTAATAAATCGTTGATGGTTTTTACGGGATTAAAGGTAATAATTGGAACTTCAACAAAAATGCTAATCCATTCAGCCATAGCTCCATTCCATAAGCCAGGTAGCTCTTGTGCTTTAAGATTTCTGCCATCTTTTGATTTGGTAGAAATAAATCCTGTGGAATAGTCAATAAAATCTTTTAAATTAAACGCTTCTCCTTTATAATTTCTTACACCACAAACCAAATCAACAGGATTAAAATGAGTAGCAGCCTTAAAAACCTGACTTTGTCCTGAATTATTTAAGTTAATTTGTGATGATTCAACAATTTGTAAAGATATTTCTCCTTTTGTATTTCGTACCCAAAACGGACCTCCACCTGGTTCGCCTTCATTTTTTACCATTCCACAAACCCTCATTGGTCGGTGGAGCTTGCTAAACAGATAGTTAGTTTTTTCTTTGCGCGGTAATGCTTCAAAACTATCGTGAAACCTAATCATTAAATATTGAGCAGAAAATTCTATTATTTCATCTAACTTTCCATCATCAATAAATTCATTTTTAAGTAATTGAAGATATTCAAAAGTTTTTTGTTGTAAACTTATCAAATAACCGCCAATAACTTTTTTGTACAAATAAGTTTGTTCTTTTAACTTATCGGGTACAATATTATCAATGTTTTTAATAAAAACAATATCACCTTTTAAATCGTTTAAATTTTCAATTAAAGCACCATGCCCACCAGGTCGAAATAATATTTTACCGTCAGCTTCTCTAAAAAATTGATTATTTATATCCACAGCAACAACATCAGTATTAGGTTTTTGTATAGAATATGTAATACTAAATTGAACATTAAATTGCTTTTCGTAAATTTCCTTAACAGAATTGATATGAATACTAAATTTTTCGATATGTTCGGGCGATAATGTAAAGTGTATGGATGCAATATTATCAGTTTCTTTCGCATAATTAGCAGCTTCAACCAAATGTTCTTCAATGGCTGTACGTGAATAATCGCCATAATGATGAAATTTTAACAATCCTTTAGGTAAAGTCCCATAGCCTAAGCCATTTTCGTCCAACAAATAATTGATAATAGTTGCATAATCTCGATTTTCAATACAATCATCAATATTTAATCGATTTGCAGCCATAATTTCCTTTAAATCGTTGTAAAAAGGAAATTTCTTTATCTCAGCTATAAATCTATACACTGAATTAAAACTTTTATCGCTTTCAAAAGCTTGAATATCTTTATCTGTTTTTTTATACCGATCTCTGAACGAAAACAACTGTTGAAACATACGACTTGCAGCTCCCGAAGCAGGAACGAATTTTAACACCTTGCGATTTTTTATCGTATTTTCAAAAATTTTCGAATAATTCTCAATTTGTTCTTTGTCAAAAACTGTAATTCCATCTTTAAAAGTAGCTGGTTTTGTTAAATCTACAAAAGGAAAACCGTTTTTAAAATTTGCTATCTGACGTTCAATTGTTTTAACGTCAATACCCAATTGTTGAAATTCTTCAATATCTTTTTGTAAAAACATAGTCTCTAATTTGACTTCAAATATACATAATATTTCTACTTAATTATTTTATTTTTTAATTTATTCTTGATTAATGTGTCAAAAAACAAATTCTTTTTTGTATATATTTTCAACTCACATATTCAATTAAATAATTAATTTTGTAATGTTTTTTAATGTGAATATTGTATATGATTCAAAGTAATAAATTTATCCTTTTTCTTATTGGAATGGTTGTAGGTATTGCCATTGGTGCTTCTGTGGTATGGTGGATGCAAAATTACGATTTCAAAATATGGTTTACCTTTTCGGGCAAAAACAAACAAGAAATCAACACGTTAGACAAAAACAACGCTTCAAGCGATTTGAATAATGATAAATCGAAAACAAGTAACAATACAGCAAAAACAATTGCTGTAAAAAAAGATGCAAGTTTTTCTTCTATTATAAATGATAGTAGCTCAATGGCTAATCAAAACAATGAATATTTATCTGATACATCTAATAATGAAACAAATAGCAACTTATCTGATGATATTGTTATTGCAAAAGACGAACTACTTTTCACAAGAGTTGTTAAAATTGAAGGCATGAATGGTGGTAATTCAAAAAAAGATGCTGTACTTGATTCATTATTAATTAACGACAAAACTAAAAAATTACCCACTAATTTTGTAAAAGTAGAATTTTGGCGTTCGCCCATCAATTATAAAGGATACAAATTTAGCAATAACAAGCTGATATTGTTTGGGATATATAGGTACGAAGATGTTACACTCGAAAGCAGAAATAACAAAATTTACCTCAACTACGCCAATACCTTTTACCTGATTGAAAAAGCAGATGACTTTCAACCGCTAATGGCTGTGAAATTACCTAAAAACAAATAATCTACAAAAAAATCGATGATTCTCAATTTTAGCAAATATCATGGTGCAGGCAACGATTTTATCCTGATAGATAACAGAAAAGAAGAGATTAGACTTACACAAAAAGAAGTTGCATTTTTATGCAATCGCCATTTTGGAATTGGTGCTGATGGATTGATGTTACTAAACTATAGTAAAGAATACGATTTTGAAATGCAGTACTTTAATTCCGATGGCAACGAAAGTACCATGTGTGGAAATGGAGGCAGATGTATTGCTGCTTTTGCTTCTCATTTGGGAATAATTGACAAAACTACTGTGTTTAAGGCAATTGATGGTTTGCACACTGCTAAAATTATTGAAGATAAAGGAAATATAAAAATCGTCCGCTTGCAAATGTTGGATGTGAAAGAAATAAAAAAAATTGATAATTATTTTTTGCTTAATACAGGTTCTCCACATTATGTTCAGTTTGTTGATAATGTTGAAGCTATTGATATAGTCGCAGAAGGCAGAAAAATAAGATATGACGAAAAATTTGCACCCGGTGGACTAAATGTAAATTTTGTGCAAATAAAAGAAAATCATTTGTTTGTAAGGACTTACGAAAGGGGCGTGGAAGACGAAACCCTATCCTGCGGAACAGGCGTTACTGCTGCTGCCTTGGCCTATGCTTTTGATAAAAACATTCATCAAGTTAGCATCCATACAAAAGGAGGAACACTTGCAGTAACTTTTGAAAAACAAAACAATAGTTTTAAAAACATTTATTTAGAAGGCGAAGCTTGTTTTGTGTTTGAAGGGGAAGTAAAAGTATAAAGTTTTTTTATATCACCCCAACCAATTCATTTACATCATTTATCTTATGGCGGATTAAATAATCTTCCATACCATCAATAATTTTAGCACATACAGCAGGATCAATAAAATTAGCAGTGCCAATTTGAACGGCTGTGGCTCCTGCAAGCATAAATTCGACGGCATCAGTAGTTGTCATAATGCCACCTAAGCCAATTACAGGAATTTTTACTGCTTTGGCAACTTGCCAAACCATTCGTAGAGCAACAGGTTTAACGGCTGGTCCTGATAAACCACCTGTTATGGTTGAAAGGACAGGTTTTCTGTCTTCCGCATTTATTGCCATTCCTAATAACGTATTGATTAAAGAAACTGCATCAGCACCTGCACTTTCTACAGCCAAAGCCATTTCGGCAATATTGGTAACATTGGGCGATAATTTTACGATAAGTGTCTTGTGGTAAGCCTTACGAACAGCTTCAGTTACTGCAATAGCCGAAGGACAACTGGTACCAAATGCCATGCCACCTTCTTTTACATTTGGACAGGAAATATTGAGTTCGATAGCTGGAATTGCTTCTAATTCGTTGAGTTTGGAAGCAACCATTACATACTCGTCAATGGTTGAGCCAGATACATTCACTATAATGTGAGTGTTAATATTTTTAATACGAGGATAAATATCACTAATAAATGCATCAACACCTTTGTTTTGCAAACCAACAGCATTCAGCATACCAGAAGCTGTTTCAGCCATACGAGGATATGGGTTTCCTTCTCTTTTTGAACCTGTTGTTCCTTTAACAATAATTCCACCTAAGGTAGAAATATCAAAAAAATCGGCAAACTCTTCACCATAACCAAAAGTTCCTGAGGCTGTCATTACAGGATTTTTTAATACTAAATCCTTTATTTTTACACTTAAATTTGGCATATATCAATGTTTTTAACTCATTTTTTTGAGATTCCTCGCACACTCGGAATGACAAAAGAATAACTAAGTATAGCTTAGCTTTTTTACTTTATAAACTTTCAAACTTTACACACTTTCTACTCAATTACCATCCTTTCAATTCCCTGTAATCAAACACAGGTCCTTCGGTGCAAGTGCATTTATTACCTTGCTGCGTTTCAACTACGCAACACAAACAAGCACCAATACCGCAAGCCATCATGTTTTCGAGAGAAACTTCGCATTCAATACCTTTTTCATGGGCAATACGTGCCAATGCTTTCATCATAGGCTCGG
>CAYTJB010000129.1:6766-8434 GCA_964437995.1 uncultured Bacteroides sp.
AATGTAAATTTAGTCCCGAATTTAAAATTTTCTTGTTTAAAAATGCTATGTTGAGTAACCAATCCTTTTTCGCCCATTGACGCATCCATAGTAGTAATAAGTACTTCGCCATATTTACGGTATTCATCTACTTCTAAAACATCGCATTTACTTGCACCACCCACCAATGTTGTAACTTTAACATGTTTTTCCGATAAAGTCCTTGCTAAGTATAGCAAAGGAGCAATACCACAGCCACCTCCCACCAACAAAACGTTATCTTTTTCTGGCATCAAAAATGTATTCCCCAATGGATATACCATATTAAGCGTTTCGCCAGTTTTTATTGTAGCAAGTTTTTTAGTTCCTTCGCCTACTATTTGCACCAATAGTTTTACAATATTTCTTTTATAATCAACATCATGAATGCTTAATGGGCGGCGTAAAAAAGTATTTTTAGCCTCTTTAATTTCAATTTGTGCAAATTGTCCGGCACTTATTTCGGGCATTGCAGTTGGAGGCTGCAAACTTAACAAGAAATATTTATCGCTCAAAATCTTGTTTTCAAGCACCAGCATATCGTGTATAAATTTATTTTTCATATAATTGTATAAAAAAAAAGAGAAAACTTCATTGCAAGCAAAAGTAATAAAGATTTTTTTGTTTTTTTGAACTATTTTACTCGACTTTAATCCTAAAATAAATTCACTCTTTTATTCCATTTTTTACACTTTTCTTTGTAAACTTATTTTAGGACAAGACAATGTCTAATTTTTCTGAATGCTTTACCTAAATTTTTTATTAAATTGCTTGCAATTAATGATTCTTCCGAAAATTCTTTGGCATATAAATCTCCAGCTATGCCATGCAAATAAACGCCTAAAATTGATGCGTCCAACGAATTGTATTTTTGAGCCAACAAAGCTGTAATAATGCCTGTTAATACATCACCGCTTCCAGCAGTTGCCATTCCAGGGTTTCCTGTATTATTAAAATAGCAATCTCCTTCGGGTGTGGTTATAGCAGTGTGTGCTCCTTTTAAAACTATGTAGATATGGAATTTAACTGATAATTCTTTTTGCAATTGATTACGTTCAAAATCATTGTTTGCTTTTTGTGTAATACGTTCAAATTCTTTAAAATGAGGTGTTAAAATACTGTTTTTAGGAATAAACTGTAGCCAATCTTTATTTTCTCCTAAAATATTAATTGCATCAGCATCAACAACCATTGGATTTTGGGAGTGTTGTAACAATTCTTTAAAACCTTCTTGTGTTTGACTATCTGTTCCTATTCCTGAGCCAATTCCTATAACATCGTACTTTTCAATATCATGAATACAAGTAATTATTTTATCATTAATATCAACCTCTGTCATAGCTTCGGGAACTACTGTTTGTAAAATTACTTGTCCTAATTTAGGACAATGCAATGTAAGTAGCCCTACCCCGCTACGCAAACAAGCTTTTGCAGCCAATATAGCAGCTCCCATTTTTCCCATACTTCCACATACCAATAAGGCATGGCCATAATTTCCTTTGTGAGCAATCTTATTTCTTGGCTGGTATATTTTTTCAATAATAGCATTATCAATCAGATAATTACAAGTTTTCGCTTTCTCAATAAATACTGACGATAAATTAATAGGTAAAATTTCCCAGTTCCCAACATATTGGTAGTTTTGAGGAA
>CAYTJB010000130.1:0-2562 GCA_964437995.1 uncultured Bacteroides sp.
CATCTTGATAAATATTTCCCTGAATAAAATTTCCACGCAAATCAGGACAAGCTGATATAGAGCCATCAACTAAAACAGATGCAATGTTAACACCCGCTCTGCAAAAAAAGAAATTATCACGCACTTCACTTTCGTAACTTCCTAAAAACCCTTCGCATGCATAATTTAGTTTTATTTTATTTTCTTTACGTGTCTTTATAATAAATTCAAGTAGCTCTTTAAACTGAGCAGAAGTCAACTGCAATTCTTTCTGTTGAGTTGCGCGTCCGATAGGAAATATGGTAGATATTCTCCATTCTTTTACTCCAATATCAATTAATATATTTTTTATTTTGTCCAGTTCATCAAAATTTAAACCACTTACACAAGTTACAACATCATATACTAAATCTTCAACAGATGCGATCATCTGAATAGCTTCTATTGCTTTGCGAAAACTTTTATTATTTCCGCGAAGTTGATTATGTGATTTTTCTAATCCATCCAAACTGATAGTTATTGAACTCATTCCAGCGTTCAACAGTGAGTTAAGGCGAGTAATATTCAAATCGAATCCGTTTGATACAGTTCCCCATGGAAATCCTCTTTCATAAAGAGCCTTGCCGCATTGTTCAAGGTCTTTTCTCATCAAAGGTTCTCCACCAGTAAAAACAATCATTGTTTTGTTAGGATTCACATGAGGAATAATAGAATCAATAACTTTTATAAAATCAGAAACAGGCATATCTTTTACTGAAGAATCACTCCTGCAATCGCTACCGCAATGAAGACAATTTAGGTTGCAACGCAATGTGCATTCCCAAAAAAGATAATTTAGCTGGTGCAGTTTTACTGTGTTTTTTTTATACTGCCTAAAAAGTTCTAATGCTATTTTTTTCTTAAAACCTAATTTCATTTTTATAGTTGTCGGGATAACATTAATCTTTTTTCTTTAGAATAATATTTATATCAAGAATTTCTTCTTCTTTAATGAAAACGGTAGTATCCTTGGGTAAATATCTTCCATTTTTTTCGCCGTCAATATCAGAAAACTTAAGTTCTAATTGAGATGGACAATAGGTGTTTGACCTAATGGAATATGTAAAATATCCTGCTGAATCGGTAACGGTATAGGATGTGTCTGCGAATCTGAATCCTTTAGAATCTTCATATTTGCCAATTTGAACCACCCTTATGTTTCTAATTGGCAAACCCTCTTCTGATTTAACAAATCCTTTTAGTATATCATGTCTACTTAGTGTACCGTATTGTGCAGCACATTGGTTACATGCCATTGAAAAACCCATTACAGCTATAATAAAAACAATGTGTTTGTTTAAGATGTTTAAAATTTTTGTTTTCATAATTTTATTTGTTTAAAAATTGTTGTTTTTATAAGAAACGAAGATAATACATTTTTATTCTTTATAAAAGAATAAAATTTCTAATGGTCTTATTATTTGAATAAAACCTTCTAATCCAACTTCTCATACACCGAATTTTGGCTTTTGTATTCGGGTACTATTTCTTTCATTTTTTTTACCAATTCAAAATTGTCTTGTTTTGCTTTAATTTAGTAAAATATTACTTCAATTTCTCTAAAGCAGTCTTTATGCGTCTTACGGCTTCTATTAAGTTTTCATTAGAGGTTGCATACGAAAATCTCACGCAATTAGGGTCTCCAAATGCTGTTCCCGATACTAAAGCAACATAAACGGTGTTTAATAAATACATACATAAGTCTTCGCCACCATTAATCACGGTTTCATTGTAAGATTTACCGTAATAATAAGACACGTCAGGAAATACATAAAAAGCACCTTGTGGTTGATTGGTTTTTATGCCGGGTATTTCTTTTAATAAGGAAATCAATAAATCTCTTCTTTCGCGGAAAGCAGCTAACATTTTCTTTACATCTTCTGAGTCTTTAGGGTTGCATTCCATAGCATTGAGTGTAGCACGTTGTGCAATAGAACTTGGGGCTGAGGTAATTTGTCCTTGTAGCTTATCGCAAGCTTTGGCAATAAAAGTAGGTGCTGCCATGTAGCCAATTCTCCAACCTGTCATTGCAAATCCTTTAGAAACGCCATTGACAGTAATTACTCTGTCTTTTATGAAATCAAATTGAGCAATGCTCTCGTGTTTGCCACCAAAATTGATGAGTTCATAAATTTCGTCGGCTAAAATGTAAATATTGGGGTGTTTTGCAATAACTTCGGCTATTGCTTTTAATTCTTCTTTGGTATAAACCGAACCTGTAGGATTGCAAGGACTGCTAAACATAAAAAGCCTTGTATTAGGCGTTATAGCAGCTTCCACTTGTTGAGCAGTAATTTTAAAATCCTGTTCGATAGGTGCATTGATATAAACTGCCTTTCCTTCGGCTAATTTAATGATTTCTTTGTATGAAACCCAATAAGGAGCAGGTACTATTACTTCTTCACCAGGATTAACAAGGCTCAACACCACATTTGCCAACGACTGTTTGGCACCATTAGAAACCACAATTTGCTCAGGTTTAAAATCTAAATCATTATCTCTTTTTAATTTTATTTGACGATATATGAAAATAATAATAATAAT
>CAYTJB010000130.1:2572-6093 GCA_964437995.1 uncultured Bacteroides sp.
TGCGACAAATTGCTTGACGTAAGTCCATATAGCCTGAAACTGGCGTATAATGTGAGAAATTATCGTCAATAGCTTTTTTTGCAAAAGCTTTAATATCCAATGGAGTATCAAAATCGGGTTCGCCAATACTTAAATTAATTACATTATTCCCTTGTGCTTGTAACTCTCTGCTTTTCTGTGTCATGGCTAATGTTTCCGATTCAGAAAGGCTGTTGATTCTGTTTGATAAAATATTCATAGTAAATGGATTTTCAATTTATGGCAAAAGTAGAAAAAAAATAAAACCTTAAGTAGAAAATTTGAAATTTATTTGTTAGTTGATTAACAATGCTGATAGAGGAACATTATTTAATATGCAAATATATAACCATGACAGAGCTGGTAAAAATCAATTGGTAAATTTTTGTAACATTTAATGGGCAACAACCGTCATGTTAAAACTTGTATTTTTAAAATTTTATTATCTTTGTTCAGTTAAATACTCTGTGAATTTATGAGAAAATCTACCTTCAAAACAAAAGAAGTCAAAAAAATATTAGTATTGTTAATATTAAAAACGTTTCTGTTTTTAATCGGGTTAATTCTTAGTTTTTCAACTATTTATGGGCAAACGGGTATAAAAGGACATATAAAGGATGCAAAAGGAGTACCATTACCTTATTCAACAATTTATATTAAAGAACTAAAAACGGGAACGGTAGCCAATGAAAATGGCTATTTTGAATACCCAATGCGTCAAGGCGAATATCAAATAGATTTTCGATGTTTGGGTTATCTGACAGTAAGTAAGCGAGTATCTGTTCAGCAAACTTATACAACTTTAGATATTCGATTAGATGATCAGCGAATTGATTTAAAAGCTGTTACAATTATTGGCTCAAAAGAAGACCCTGCTTATAGTATTATGCGAAAGGCTATTGCTGCATCTTATTACTATCGCATGTTGGTAAAAGCTTATGATGCAAATATATATATTAAGGGAAGTGGTGAAATTAAAGTACCCAAAATTATTTATAAATTAGCAAAATCAGAAGGTGTTGACTCCGTGGAATATATTACGAATGAATCCTATAATCATATTCGTTACGAATACCCTAATAAATACGAACAACACGTAATTTCAGCAAGAGATAACAGCAACGATAGTTCTGCCTCCATGGTTAATGATTTTATTAATGCCAGTATTTATGCTCCTGATTTTGCTGGAACAGTTTCGCCACTTTCGCCTTCAGCTTTTTCTTTTTACAGGTTCAAACTTACCAGTACTTTTATCGATAAAGGAGCTAAAATTTATAAAATAAGTGTAATTCCTCGTAGCAAAGGAAGCAATGTTTTTAGTGGCGAAATTTACATTGTAGATAAATTGTGGTGTGTCTATAATTTTAATTTAAAAACACACATTCAAGGTTTTGAATTTATTGTTAGCCAAATGTTTGCTGCGGTTAACGATAAAACATGGGTTCCCATTAATCAACAATACAATATCAAAGGAAGTTTTTTTGGTGTCAGAGTTAGTTGGAAATACCTTGCATCTTTAAGTGATTATCAATTGGAAATAAACGATTCGCTTGAATTTAATAAATTAACATTGATAGATGAAAAAACCGAACGCGAATATGTAAAAGCATTAGAAGAAGAACGAAGATTAAAAAAGCTAAAACAAGAATTAATAACTGATAGTTCTTTAGTGCAAAAAGAAGAAGAAAAGTTTACACTTTCCGATTTTAAACGCACAATGAAAGCGTATGAAAAAGAAGCTAAAAAGAAAGAAAAAGAACCCGAAATTATTAGTGATTATTCGATAATTATTGACTCAATGGCTTTTAAGAAAAGTAGCCAATTTTGGGATTCTATTCGTCCTATTCCACTTACAGCATCTGAGAAAAAACCAAGCTTCGAAGTAAAAAATGATAGTATTAAAGCTTTAAAGAAAAGCGATACTGCTACTTCTGCATTTTTTGGAAAAACATTTGGAGGTATTATATTTGGAAAAACTTTTAAAATTAGCAAAAATTGGAAATTAAAATATCCTTCGCCGATTACCAATTTTAACTTTAATACAGTGGAAGGCTTTAATCTTGATATTCCTATTGAGTTGCAGTACAAAGTAAAATCTAATACAGTTTTTAATTTTATACCCGAAATAAGATATGGTTTTAGTAATAAAGCATTTTCGCCATCTGGTAGTTTTTGCTATTACTTCAATCGAAACAATTACAAAGTAAGTTATCTTAAAATACAAGGTGGACGACGAATTATGCAGTTTAATTCAGATGAAGGTATTCTGCCTTTCTTTAATACACTCACTACACTTATCTGGCGGAAAAATTATATGAAAATTTATCAAAACGACAATGCTGAAATTGCATTTAAAACTTATCTTAACGATAAAATAAAAATAAAAACCAATATAAAATGGTCAGAGCGAACCTCACTTTTTAATCAAACAAATTTTAGTTGGGCAAAATCAAAAGATCGCCCCTATACGCCTAATACACCCTATAATATTGAGGATTCTGCTACTGCGTTCCCTACTCATAAGGCATTTATTACTGACCTTACATTAGAATACCACCCTGTTATAAAATATCGAAAAATCAATGGTGTAAAACAACCGACAGAAAACTTATTTCCTGTATTATCGCTTAAATACAATGGGGGATTCAAAGGCGTATTGGGTAGTGATGTTGATTTTCATCGTCTCGAAGCAAGTATTCAGCATCAAATAGAAGGTTATCGTCGTACTTTAAATTTTAAAGCTTTTGCGGGAAATACTTTTGCAAAGAATCAACTTTATTTTGTGGATTACAAACACTTTAACGGAAGTAGGATTGCTGTTGATTTTACCGACCCAATGAACAACTACCGATTACTCGATTACTACACATACAGCACCAAAGGAGCTTATTTGGGATTGCATGCCAATCTCTCAATGAAAAAGTTTTTGTTTACACAAATATTTTGGCTCAATATTATGGGCATTCGCGAAAATATATCTTTTAATTACTTGAAAACCGAAAACTCTCCACATTATTATGAAATGGGCTATGGACTTGAAAATATCTTTAAGCTATTTAAGATCGAAGTATTTACAAGTTTTGAAAATGGAAAATACAAAGAATTTGGTATAAAATTAGGTATTTCGATAGGTAATAATGCAAGGTTTGACAAAGACGATGACTAAATTTTAAAATAGCGTAAATTTCTTCTGAAAAATATTAAAAAAACTCCTTTTAAAATCGGAGATAAATCATAAATTTGCAGTCGTTAACAAGATTTATTTTCGTTCAATTCTTTATTTATGTATTTATGAGAAAAAAGCTATTAATCAGGGATTTAACCTTGCGTGATGGACAGCAATCTTTATTTGCAACCCGTATGACACAGGAGCAAGTTGATCGTGTGCTACCATTGTTTAAGGAAGCTAATTTTTATGCAATGGAAGTATGGGGTGGTGCGGTTCCCGATTCTATTATGCGTTTCTTGAACGAAAATCCTTGGGATAGACTCGAAAAAATAAA
>CAYTJB010000130.1:6103-8309 GCA_964437995.1 uncultured Bacteroides sp.
AAATAAAAGCTGTAATTGGTGATTCTTCTAAGCTCACAGCTTTATCGCGTGGACGCAACCTATTTGGCTATAACCCTTATCCTGATGAGGTTATCGAAGGATTTAACCGCAATGCTGTTCAATCAGGCATAGATATTATGCGTATTTTTGATGCATTGAACGATGTAAATAACATGAAATCAACCATTAATTTTGTTAAAAAAAATGGTGGTATTGCCGATTGTACAATATGCTATACTGTTGATCCAAAGTTTACATCTAAACAAAAGATAAAGGCTTTACTTCAATTAAAATCTCTACCTCACGATATTTTTACAATTGATTATTTTGTGGGAAAAGCAAAAGAATTGGAAGCTTTAGGTGCTGATATGATTAGCGTTAAAGATATGGCTGGTTTAATTCCACCCAATAAATCAGGCGAATTGATTTCTCGTTTAAAAAAAGAATTAAGTATTCCTATTGACTTTCATACGCATTGTACACCTGGTTATGGCTTAGCAGCTACATTAATGGCAATTGTAAATGGAGTGGATATTGTAGATACTTCTATTATGAATTTTGCAGGTGGACCTGCTGCTCCGGCTTATGAGATAATTCAGTTATTTGCTGATAAGCTTGGACTTGATACAGGTGTAAATGTAGATGTAGTAGTTAAAATCAATAAAGAACTAAAAGCTATTCGCCACGAAATGGCTGAACACGATAGTTATAAAATGTTTCCTACAGAATTTGATATTACCAAAGATGAATTACCACGCGAAGTAGATAAAATGTTTGACATGGCAATTGCTTTTGCTAAAGCCAATAAAGAAGAAGAATTGTTGCAAATAACTCAGAATATTGAGAAATTCTTTAACTTTCCGGCTCCAGACGAAATGGTAAAGAATGCTGAAATTCCCGGTGGTATGTACACCAATATGTTGTCTCAATTAAAACAATTAAAGTTAGATCAATTATTGCCAAGAGTGCTTGAATTAGTACCAATGGTAAGAGTTGCAGCAGGTTGCCCTCCTTTGGTTACACCTACCAGCCAGATTGTTGGGGTGCAGGCTGTTAATTGTGTTATTGATGAAAATAAAGGTTTGCCTCCATACACTACCAAGTCTATCCAATTTGTAAATTTAGTAAAAGGTAATTATGGTAAAACACCATTGCCGATTGACCCTGAGTTTAGATTGAAAGTTACTGGCGTTAGGGAAGAAGTGCCTTATGATACAACAAACTATAAGAAACAAGAAAATACTGTTTTTCATGAATATGGCGATTTAAAGCTTGCTGAAAACGAAAAAGATGAATTACTGCTTGAGTTATTTCCTTCGGTAGCTCGTGATTTTCTTAAAAAGAGGGTTGTGCAAAAATATTTAGATGATATTTATGCCATTGAAGAAGAAAAGCACAGGAAATTAGAGCAGGAAAAAGCAGATTATGCTGCACTTTCGCCTGAGGAAAAGGAAATGCGTTTGCATTATGGCTTATATAACTATTAGTAGTTAGAAAGTAAATGGTCTGAGGTTAGATGTTTTTTTGTCATGCTGACGAAGGAAGCATCTCATCTTGATTAATATTTTATTTTTGAGATTTCTCACTATCGTTCGGAATGACAAAACGATATTCATTAAAAAGTAGGCAACACTGCTATTTTTGCTAATGCTATAAAACAAATTGTGATTAATAATCCAATAACCATTAACTTTACAAACTTTTAATAAGTGAATGCTATAATACCTCGATTTAAAACTTATCTTTCTTTAGTAAAATTTGCACATACCATATTTGCCATGCCTTTTGCATTGGTGGGTTTTTTTATGGGAGTGGGAGTTAACAATAGTTTTAAGTGGGAAACATTGTTAATGGTGGTATTGTGTATGGTGTTTGCCCGCAATGCGGCTATGGGGTTCAATCGCTTTATTGATAGGCGATTTGATGCAGCCAACCAACGTACTGCAAGTAGAGAAATTCCTGCAGGTATTATAAAACCGCACAGAGCATTGATTTTTGTAATACTTAATTCTATCCTATTTATTATTACTACCTATTTCCTGAACGACAATAAATTAGCTTTTTATCTTTCGCCTGTGGCTTTATTGGTAATATTAGGATATAGTGTTACCAAAAGATTTACTTCTTTTAGTCATTTGGTGTTGGGTGTGGGTTTAGCGTTAGCTCCCATTGGATCATACATAGCAGTTTGTGGCGAATTTGCCGT
>CAYTJB010000131.1:0-2576 GCA_964437995.1 uncultured Bacteroides sp.
CAATATTAGACCATAATAAGGCTGTTGAAATTAACCCCAACTATGCAGAAGCGTACTTCAACAGGGGTGTTGTTATGTATAGTCAGGGTGATAATACAGGATCTATTGCTGACTTTAATGAAGCAATTGAAATTAACCCAAGCTATGCAGAGGCTTATTGCTACAAAGGTCTTGCAAAGAATGAGCTTCAAGATTACCGAGGATCAATCATTGAATTCACTAAAGCTATTGAAATTAACCCTTATTATGCGGAGGCTTTTTGTAATAGAGGTATTGCCAAAGTCCTTTCAGAACAAAAAGATAGTGGATGTTTGGATTTAAGTAAGGCGGGAGAAATGGGCTATCTAAAAGCCTATGATAAAATAAAGAAATATTGCAAATAAAGTTGTAAAAAGAACGCCTTAAAATAAATATTTCAAGGCGTTCTTTCATTTTGGTAACGATGCCAAAAATGGTTGGTAGAAAATAGATTATCCTTTTAATGCTTCCGCACCGCCTACTATTTCTAAAATCTCGTTGGTAATAGCTGACTGACGAGCTTTATTGTAGGATAAACGCAATTGCTTCAACATTTCTGTAGCATTGTCGGTAGCTTTATGCATTGCTGTCATACGGGCACCTTGTTCCGAAGCCCAAGAATCAAGAACTACCTTGTACAATTGGATTTTTAAGGTTTTTGGTACCAATTCATTTAAAATTTGCTGTTTGTCGGGTTCAAAAATGTAATCGGAAGTTGTTGCGTGTTTTACAGTATTTGCAGGTGGCAATATTGGCAAAAATTGTTCAGCAACTAATTCTTGAGTAGCTGCATTCTTAAAACGGTTGTAAATAATTTCAATTTTGTCGTATTTTTTGTTTTTAAAATCGTTCATCAATTGTTCAGTAATAGGAACAATATTTTCATAAGCGAGTTTGTCAAAAATATGGTCTAATCGTTCGGTAATTTTATAAGTGCGGCGAGCAAAATAATCTCCTGCTTTTTTACCAATACACAAAAGTTCTACATTGCCTTTGTTGTTTTGAGTTTCGTATTTTTCCTGAATAAGAATATTAACAGCTTTTATAACATTAGCATTAAAAGCACCACACATGCCTCTGTTAGAAGAAACTGCAATAATTAACACTTTCTCAATTTTACGTTCTTCAAAAAAAGCAGCAGCATTGGTATTATCAATACTATCGCTTAGGTTTTGTAATATTTCAGTAAGCTTGGCAGAATAAGGTCTAAGTTTGATAATAGCATTTTGAGCCCTTCTCAATTTAGATGCCGATACCATTTTCATGGCACTGGTAATCTGCTTTGTAGAATTTACTGACGCAATTCTTGTTCTAACTTCTTTTAAATTGGGCATAATTGCTCCCTTTTAATTAGTTTTCGTATTTTCTAGAAATTTCTTTTGCCACCTGTTCCAGCACTTTAACATCATTATCGGTTAAATTACCGCTTTTGAGTGAATCAAGTACGTCTTTGTGGTCAATTTGTAGATGATGTAAAAATTCTAACTCAAAATCTCTTACTTTTCTAACAGGAATTTTTTGCAACAAACCTCTTGTTCCACAGAAAAGTATCGCAATTTGTTCTTCCACTTTCATGGGCGAATATTGAGGTTGTTTTAAAATTTCCACATTACGTGAGCCTTTATCAAGCACGGCTTTAGTAGTAGCATCTAAATCAGAACCAAATTTAGAGAAAGCCTCCAATTCGCGGAATTGAGCTTGGTCAATTTTCAAAGTACCAGCAACTTTTTTCATGGATTTAATTTGTGCATTTCCGCCTACACGTGATACTGAAATACCCACATTGATAGCCGGACGAATACCTGAGTTGAACAAATTGGTTTCCAAAAATATCTGTCCATCGGTAATTGAAATTACGTTGGTTGGAATATAAGCAGAAACGTCTCCAGCTTGTGTCTCAATGATTGGTAATGCTGTAAGGGAACCACCACCTTTAACTAAATGCTTAATGGACTCAGGTAAATTATTCATTTGTGCTGCAATTTCATCAGATTTGATAATCTTTGCAGCCCTTTCCAATAATCTTGAATGTAAATAGAATACATCACCGGGATATGCCTCACGACCTGGCGGGCGACGTAGCAATAATGATACTTCGCGATAAGCTACTGCTTGTTTTGATAAATCATCATAAACTACTAAAGCTGGGCGACCTGTATCTCTAAAGAATTCGCCAATAGCAGCACCGGTAAATGGGGCATAAAATTGCAATGCAGCAGGATCTGATGCTGTAGCTGCAACAATTACCGTATAAGCTAAAGCTCCTTTTTCTTCAAATGTCTTTACAACATTGGCAATGGTAGAACCTTTTTGCCCTGAAGCTACATAAATACAAAATACTGGTTCACCTTTATCGTAAAACTCCCGTTGATTAATAATAGTATCAATAGCAATTGCTGATTTACCTGTTTGACGGTCGCCAATGATTAGTTCACGTTGTCCTCTGCCAATAGGAATCATGGCATCAATAGGTTTAATACCTGTTTGTAAAGGTTCGGTAACGGGTTGACGATAGATAACGCCCGGTGCTTTACGTTCCAAAGGCATTTCAAAAGTTT
>CAYTJB010000131.1:2586-4922 GCA_964437995.1 uncultured Bacteroides sp.
TGCCATCAATTGGTTCGCCCATGGTATTAATAACCCTACCAAGCATACCTTCGCCAACTTTAATAGATGCAATTTGATTGGTACGTTTAACGATGTCGCCTTCTTTAATTTGATGAGAATCGCCTAAAAGCACCACACCTACGTTGTCTTCCTCTAAGTTAAGAACAATAGCTTTTACACCAGTTTTGGTAAATTCTACCAACTCGCCTGATTGAGCATTGTTGAGTCCGTAAATACGAGCAATTCCATCACCCACTTGCAGTACAGACCCAACTTCTTCTAAGTCAGATTCCATTTTAAAGCCTGCCAATTGTTGTCTTAAAATTGCCGATATTTCAGCGGGTTTAATTTCAGCCATATTGTAATTTGTTTATATTCTGTTTGTTAAAATCCTTTTGCGTAAATATTTTTATCAAATTCTTTTCGTAGTCGTTGAATCTTGGTAGAAATACTGCTATCTGCTTGTTTGTCGTCAATAGTAACAATAAAACCACCGATAATATTGGGGTTTATTTCTTCCAACAATTCAATGCTTTTGTTTGATTGTTGAGTAAGCAATGTTTTAAATTCTGCTTTTGTTTTGCTATCTAATTCCATAGCAGTTTTTAAATGAGCCGTTTTAATACCATTAAATTCTTTATACATTTCAATAAATTCGATAGCAATGCTTCTCAAGTTGGCTTCGCGTCTTTTCTTTAAGATAAGAAGTATAAATGAAAGTGAAACCTGATGTAAATGATTGCCCATGATTTCTTTTACAACAGCTTGTTTTTTGTCGGTTTTAATAATTGGACTCGAAAGCATGCTTTCAAATACTTTACTCGATTGGCAAATTTCTTTTACCAATTGCATATCGTGAAATGCTGTGTCTAAAATTTGTTGTTCAATGGCTAAATCGAACAAAGCTTTTGCATACCGACCGTTAATTCTGCTATCTTTCATATTTTCTTTTTTGCAGAAATTAGTTAAAATTGATGTTATCCATCATTTTATCAATATGCTTTTTCTGACTATTTTTATCAGACAATTCTTCTTTCAGAATTTTTTCTGCAATATCAATAGATAAGGTAGCTATTTGATTCTTTAGCTCGGTAATAGCTGCCATTTTTTCAAAATGTATGCTTTCTTTGGCAGCCTCTAAAATACGATTGTATTCTTGATTAGCTTTAGCTTTCGACTCCTCAATCATATTGTCGCGAATAGTACGTGCATCTTTTAAAATGGCACTTCTTTCTTCTTTCGCCTGGCGGAGCAATTCTTCGTTATCCGATTTCAATGCTCTCATTTCATCACGGGCTTTATCTGCCTGATTTAGAGCATCTTCTATTGATTTTTCTCTTTCGTGTAAGGTTGCCAAAATAGGTTTCCATGCAAATTTGGCAAGTATAAAAACTAAAATGCCAAACGACAATGTCATCCAAAAAATAAGTCCTATACTTGGTGTTACTATTCCCATAATTTGTTTTTTTTATTGCTAATACAAATAATGTGTCGTTATTTTTATCTTTTTCCGTTAATTCTTTTTTGCTACAACAAATATTGAAGTAGATTTAAAAGGTATTTTTGTTGTGTCTGTATTAAAAAAATTATTTATTATAAAGTTTTTCAACTTTCCCTTTGGCAAAACATCCATAGGAGCTGTAATATAATCGCATATAAGGATTTCAAAACCATTTTTTATAAGCAATTTTTTTATTCTGCCCATGGTATATATTCTTGCATTTGCATACCTTTCATGAATAGATTTAGGTAACCATGAAAAAAATGGAACTCTATTCCAAGGCAACAAAGGTAATTTAGCACCATGAGTTTCAAAAATCCACCATTTGTTAGGTACTGTAATTGCCATTAAACCATTGCTTTTTAGTGAATCATAATAAAATTTTACTCCTTCTTCTGTTTCTAAATGCTCAATAACTTCAAAACTAATTATTCTGTCAAATTGAGTTGATGGATTAGCCTTAACAACATCTACAATTTGACAATCGCAATTTTCTATACCACTTTGTTTTTTATAGTTATTAAATTCTTCTAAGTGTTCATCTGTAATTTCAAAACCAAGACAATGTTTAAAGTTTTTTGAAAGCGAAAACATTGAAGCCCCATTACCACATCCTATTTCTAAAAGACTTAAATCAGTTTTTGCGAAATTCGGTATTTGTTCAATTAATCTTATTCGTCTTTGAATAATTCTATCCTCAAAATCTGCTGGTCTTCCTAAATAATGTCCATCTTCACGAAACAGTGCATCAGGTACTCTTTCTTTATGCTTCATAATAAAAACTATAAAATTGTAATAAAACTACATCATTGCAACCAACCGTTGCAATGATGTA
>CAYTJB010000131.1:5022-7601 GCA_964437995.1 uncultured Bacteroides sp.
GGTATCAATCCCATTAAATTATTCAGAAAAATGAAGAAAAATATTGTTAATAAGAAAGGTAAGTATTTTTGATATTTCTTTTCGCCAATAGAAGACTTAGCAATATCGTCTCTTACAAATATAATAATGGGTTCTAATAATGATTGTAAGCCTTTAGGTGCAGCTACGCCACGTTTGCGATAAGAACGTGAAATAGAAAGAAAAATAAATCCCATCAAAAATACACCGATAAATAATGAGAGTACCATTTTTGTAATCGAAAAATCAAGCGGAAGTTTTGCATCTTCAACTTCTTCTCCATTGGTATTGGTTGAAATATGAACTATTTTGCCTTTGTGTTTGCCTTCTTCGGCAATTTTAAAACCGTTATAACTTTCTTTTCCATGATGAAATTTAGAAGAACAAAAAGTAGTAAGTTTCCCATCATAAATCAAGATAACAGGCAAAGGAATAGAAACATGCGTTTCGCCAATAGTCATAATGTGCCATTCGTGAGCATCGGAAATGTGCTCAATAATCATTTCTCCAGCATTAAACTTTTTGGATTTTGCTTTTTCTTCATTAGCTTTAACTGTTTGAGATACCACAAATGTAAATATCAATAACAATGTTATTGTTAATAAAGCCTTGTTATATATTGTAAATCTGTTAGTTAGATACATGTTCAATATTTCTTTAGTCGCTCAAATTTTAAAGTTTTTTCACCAAATAAAAATGTATTTTTAATTAAAAATCAGCCACAAAATTAAAGATTTTCAAACTCAATCTACAATAAAATATGAAAAAAAATACATTAATATGGAAGTATTTGATAATATGATAGATATAAGCAGTTTTTTAACAAAATATCTATTTTTGAGGAATCACTTACGTAGTTTATCTTTATACATTGGACTGAGATTATAATTCTCTGGGTGACAAGCTGTTTTGTCACGATAAAAATCTTCAATTGCAGCAAAATCTTTCTCAAAGTTGCCCGATGATGGATAAAGGATAGGTCCAATACCGCCTTCTTTTTTAGCATAATCAATAAACCCACAAATAACAGGTACATTGGCTTTTTCGGCAATATGATAAAAGCCTTTTTTCCAATGTGCATTGTATTTACGAGTGCCTTCGGGTGTAATTACAACCGCTAATTTGTTTGATTTCTCAAATAAATCGGCAACATAATCAACCATGTTGTTTCTTTTGCCTCTGTCAACAGGTATTCCGCCCATAGCTTTTAAAATTCCACCCATAGGAAACTTAAATAATTCTTGTTTTATCAGAAACTTAGTTTTAATACCTAATTTATAAAAAGCCAATCGCCCAATTATAAAGTCTAAGTTGCTGGTATGTGGAGCTTCTATCATTATGAACTTATTAAGCCCTTTGGGCAATGTCCCAATTATTTTCCAGCCAATAAGTTTGAGAATTATAGTACTTAGTATTCGCATTCGAATTCGTTTTGATTGCAAAAATAGTTAAAAACCACAAAACATATAGTTCTGATTGCAAAAAGATTTTTTCTAACATTGTTATGAAAATCTAATCAACGAATTTATTTATTATTTTTATCTCCAATAATGCAAATATTATTATCTGGGGTTGAAATAAAAATCAAACCCTGACAGATTGAAATAGTATTATCTAAATAATATTTAGCGTCACTTATTTTGATTCTCCATAATAATTTCCCGTTTTTTAATGAAATGGAGTGAATATAGTTATCCTTTGAAACTGCATATATAGCATCATTTACGATAACAGCTGAACCAGTAAAGCCTTCTTTATTATTATAATTAGCAATTAAAGCACCTGTTTCGCCATTTATTGCATAAATTTTACCATCATTCATAACATTAAACAAAATATTTTTATATGCTGATAATCGGTAACCATACACTCTATCACTATTGCTGAAAGATTTTTCCCATATTAGTTTTCCTGTTATTGAATTTAATGTATATATTCTTGATTTTGAGGAGGTGCAAAATATTTTACCTTGTCCTAATGTAAGTTTTGAAGCAACAATTTCATTTTCTTTTATTGGTAATTTAAATTTTCATTTTATACTCCCTGTCTTACTATCCAATGCAAATAGATGCACATTATCACCATAATTTTCAATGGATGTAAAATAAATAGTATTATTATTAAAACGATTTATTCAAATCAAGGCTATAATGCGTTTTGCACACTATTTTAATCCAAAATATTACGAAAAAAATTTCTTATTACGTTCCTAATATTTCTTCAGCTTGCTTACAAAAGGCGAAATAATGCCATTTTTCATTCTTTATCTATTATCATTTTCAAAAATAGAAATGATTTTCTATCTACAATAATAAATCTGTTCAAAAGATTTTAAAACTCGATAAAATACAGTTCTATCCATTTCGGTGCTCTAAAACAAAGAAAATATGTAGCATATTCACCCTAAAACCATAATCTGGATTTAAAAAATTGAATAGTAGAAAGAAAACGTATTCTTTTTCTAATGATACCACTTAAAACCCTGTAAAATTTTGATTATTTTTTGTCACATCTGGCGGTTTTGAGGCCTAGATTTTAGACAAATATTTGAAGGGATAAAG
>CAYTJB010000131.1:7853-8302 GCA_964437995.1 uncultured Bacteroides sp.
GATTTGGTGTTGCGTTTATTAATACTTTTGGTGTTCCACCTTCCTTAATGTGAACTAAAAATTTACTTAAAGTTGGATTTGATAATAGTTTACTATTTATATAAGTAGTAGTAGCTGGATAATATCCTTTATTAGGTGGGACAACAACGATAGCTTGCCCCGTAACAGTTGAATTAGCAACAACAAAAATAGGTGTGTTAAATAAAAGTGGAGAAAACAAAGGAGCTGGGTCTAAAAAATTACAACCCTCCACATTTACAGTAATTCCAGACAGCGTTCCAGATGTATTACGATTATTATAAAAATTACTGTTATATAAAGATATTGGTCCATATATTACATTTTCTCCAGTAAAATTACTGAAATCACAATTAGCTGCAACTGGATAACTAATATTACTTTCAATAGCAGTAATTTCCGCATCCGTTATCCATTGCTTTTGCAAAAGA
>CAYTJB010000132.1:0-566 GCA_964437995.1 uncultured Bacteroides sp.
AGCATATTTGCAAGCTTACGACATAAGTTTTACCGATGATGCCTCAGTACTTGAAAAACTTGGCGAAAAAATCAATCTCGTAGAAGGAAATCCAGAAAATATTAAAATTACGCATCCCATTGATATGCTGATTGCAGAGGCTTTATTTTTAGGAAACGTCTTTTAAATCAGGACACAAATCATACTGATGAATGCTTTCCCGATTTCAGTTTTACCAAATCAACAAATTTTAATTCCCCAACTCCAATTGATTTTTTACCAATTCGTAATATTTCCCTTTGGCATTGGCAAGTTCTAAGTGTGTTCCTTTTTCTACTATTTTGCCTTTTTCCAACACTATTATTTGGTCGGCATTTTTAACAGTACTTAGGCGGTGGGCCACTACTACAACGGTTCTTCCTTTAAAAAACTCATCTAAGTTTTTCATAATTACACTTTCGTTGTTGGCATCTAAAGCATTGGTGGCTTCGTCTAAGAAAATAAAATCGGGGTCTTTGTAAACGGCACGGGCAATTAAGATGCGTTGTTTCTGCCCTTGACTTAATCCGCTGCCTTCTTGCCCAATT
>CAYTJB010000132.1:576-3087 GCA_964437995.1 uncultured Bacteroides sp.
CTATGGCTATGTTTTCGGCTATACTATCTGAGAAAATAAAACCATCTTGCATTACTGCTCCAATGCGAGAACGCCATGCCTGTGCATTGATGTTGTTCAAACTTATTTCGCCTATGCGAATATCGCCGGCAGTTGGCGGATAAAAACCCAACAAAAGTTTTACCAATGTGGTTTTACCACTTCCACTTGTGCCAACAATGGCTGTAATTTTACCTTGTGGTATTTCCAAATCAATGGCATCGAGTACCAATGGAGAATGAGGCCCTTCGTAACGAAAATCAAGATTTTGTATGCTAATACTGTGTTTTTCGGGAAGATGTTGCAAACGCATTTCGTCCATGGGTTCTTCGTCGTCTTTTTTATGTATTTCGCCTAAGCGTTCTAAGCTGATTTTGGCATCTTGCAAGGCTTGCATAAAACCTATCAATTGGTCGATAGGTGCGCTTATTTGCCCTACAATGTATTGCACTGACATCATCATCCCTAAGGTCATTTTCCCTTCAATTACCAAACGTGCCGATAAAAAACTGATTAATACGTTGGTAGTTTGCGAAAAGATTAATGAACCTATATGTTGCCATTGCCCCAATGCCAATCCTTTTACACTTACACGAAACAATTTTGCTTGAATATGTTCCCATTTCCATCGCTTTTGTTTCTCGCAATTATTGAGTTTAATTTCCTGCATACCAGTAATCAGTTGGAAAAGATTACTTTGGTTATCGGATGCTTGTTGGAAACGTTTAAAATCTAATTCGCGACGCTTTTTCATAAAAAGCAATATCCAAATTACATACAAAGCATTTCCTGCAAGAAAAATTAATAATATGGTTAAACTATAATAGGCTAATACTGCTCCAAAAACTACCAAATTAACCATCGAAAACAAAGTAGAAAGCGAAGAACCAGTCAGAAACGATTCGATACGGGTATGATCGCCGATACGTTGCATAATATCGCCTATCTTTTTGGTATCGAAAAACCCGATAGGTAATTTCATCAGCTTTATTAAAAAATCGGAAATTAACGAAATATTTATACGGGTACTGATATGCAATAATATCCAACTTCGGATAAACTCAACCATGATTTTACCAACAGTTAGTACCAATTGGGCTATCAATATCAAGGTAACAAACCCAAGGTTGCGATTTGAAATACCCACATCTACAATGGCTTGTGTAAGAAATGGAAATATAAGTTGCAATAATGTGCCCAGCAACATTCCCAACAATAACTGAACAATGTATTTGCGATAAGGTGTAAGATAGCGTAAGAAAAAACTTATTTTGGTTTTGTCTTGTTTTTCGCCATCGAAATTATAAAAGTCGGGTGTAGGCTCTAAAAGTAAAGCTATACCTCTTTCTTCGCCTTGTGCTTGGGTGCTAAGCCATGATTTTAAAAATTCTTCTTTAGTGTATGTAAGCAAACCATGTGCAGGGTCGGCTACATAAATTAATTTTCCGTCTCCTTTTATTTTGTAAACTACTACGAAATGGTTTTGATTCCAATGTACAATGCAGGGTAATTGGGCTTCGTCAACCAATTGCTGAAAGCTAATGCGAACACCCATTGTACGGTAACCAATACTTTCGGCAGCATCGCTAATGCCTTGCATAGAAACGCCTGCATTGGTAATATAGCTCCGCTCGCGAAGATAATTTAAACTATACTCTTTACCATGCGATTTTGCAATCATACGCAAGCATGTAGGACCGCAATCCATGGCATCAAGCTGTTTGTAGAATGGAAATTTTAAAATCATTTATATATATTTTTTTGCCACAAAGGCAATAAGACATTAAGAACTTTTTTACCGCAAAGAACGCAAAATGACGCAAAGAGTTTTTTTATTGTATTTCTTTTTGTTATGCTGTACTGCTTTTTTGTCATGCTGACGTAGGAAGCATCTCATTTTATAAGTATTTTTATTTATTGAGATTCCTCGCATACTCGGAATGACAAAAGCGACCTGCACAGCAAAACGCTATATTATTTTCTTCTTCCGACTTCGGTCTTCCGACTACTTTTAACTTTATAAACTTTAAGAACTTTATAAACTGGTTCTTCCTTTTATCAATGCTCTTATTGGGTTAAAAAATCTTTCTAACAAGCGAATGTCTTCGGTAATAATTTCGGCTTCGCCAGTCATACCGTTTTTAAAATTTAATTCTTTGTTGTAAGTTGTTTTTAAGCCGTTTGGCATTTTTATTGCCTTGTGGTACTACGTTTACTACTTTATCGCCGGCTGCTACTTGTTGATTGGCACTCCAAAATTTGGTAAAAACTGCTTTGCCATCTACAGGAGCGGTTAATAAAAAGGTTTGTTTCCAAACGCCTAATTGGTTGTGCAGGGCTTCTATACTTTGTTTGAGTGCTAATTGCAATTGCTGACTTTGTTCTTCTTGTTGCAGTTGGAGTTCTACAATTTGTTGGTCTAATTGTGCCATTTGTATTTGTGTAGATGCGAGTGTGGTGCGGCTGCCTTCAAAAGAGTATTTTTTTTGCAAA
>CAYTJB010000132.1:3097-3613 GCA_964437995.1 uncultured Bacteroides sp.
TTCTAATAAATTGCGTTGGGTGTAAAGGCGGTTGTAGTAAAGATGGGTCATTGATTTTTGTTGCTGCAAGGCTTTTAGCTTTTTGGTGCTTAAGTCTAACTTAAAAAACCGTTGATAATCTTTTAATGCTTTATCAAAATTGGCATATACCGGTTGTAAATCTCCCAATACCCAAGCTTGTTGTGTAGTAATAGTAAGTTGCGTAAGCGTATTGTTTTGATAATAGGGCATTATGCTATCTAATAAAACTTCTAATGCTTTTACATCTTGATAAACTGCCGGATTTTCGATAAGTAAAAGGGATGTGCCTGCTTTTACTTCTTGTTCGGGATTTACAAATACTTGGGCTATTTTTCCGCTCGCTTTTGCAGATAAGCTAACGGGCATATTTTCGGAATACAACGTAATTTCTGCCTTTAAGGCATCTGGGTAATGGATAAACCAGCTTACGCCTAATATAAGCAATATAATGAGCAATATTAATGTAATCCCCCAACGTACCAAAGAGTTGGGTGT
>CAYTJB010000132.1:3637-8231 GCA_964437995.1 uncultured Bacteroides sp.
CAATATATCTTCGATGGCTTCGCTACGGAGTTCAATGGAGTTGCTTATTTGGTTATTGGTAGTTATTGGCATAGGGTTTGGTTCATAAAGTTTTTAAAGTTGGGAGTCCGAAATTATTAATCATGCGAATCAAGGGTTAATTTTTTTTGCCACGAAGGCACGAAGGCACAAAGAGTTTTTAATTTTATTGAGACGCCTTGCTTACTCTGAATAACAAAACGAATAGCGAAAAATCATCAACTCAATTATTCAATTAATCTTTTACTCATTTAATCAATTATTCATTTACTTCCATATTTCCTCATTTAGTTTGTTTATTTTCTTTTTATCCACTACAAAGCCTGTTTCTTTGGTGTAAGCACCGCATTCTTCTACCGGCACGTAGCCTTCTTCGCCTTGCCATTTGGCTATTTAGGGGTTGTAGGTGGAGCCGTAGGCTGTTACGAATGAAATTAGTTCGTCCAGGTTTGCTACGTTTTTTGCATGTCCTGTTTCTGATGTGGTTGCCATAATGTTTGTTTTTTAGAGATTAATATTTAGTGGATTTTTAACAAAAGTAATACTATTTTTGATTGGGTTATGTTTTAATAAAATAGGTTAGCTTAGTTTTAATTTGCTTTGTTTTGGGAGAAAGGATAATTAAGTCAAATCCTTTTAATGCTGGTGTTACTTTTGTTCTAAAACCTTTTGATAATATGGGTCGTTTTCTAAATCTGCTTTGTCTTGGTTGATATTTTTTATGTAATACTCTAGTGGTATATTTACTGGAACTTCAACTGTATCTTTCCAAAAATCATTTATATTTTTTATATTGGTTGCATCAATAGAAGGTGCTATTGTAAATATTAGTTTTGTGTTAGGCAATGTAAACGCCAATGGTGTTATACCTCTACCGCCTATCCATCCTGTAGTTTTACCAATGCTTACAATTTTATTGGAACGTGCTGCAACGCAAGAAAGAGCCAAAGAGGAAGAATATATTTCTTCGTCTTGTAATAGATATATTTTCCCTTTAAATTTTATTGACTTTGAATCGGGTTTTATAGTATCATTGCCATTCCATAAAATAATAAAATCTTCGTTATCTAACAACTTGCATTTTTCTGTTTTATTTGTATTTATTCTTTCTTTGTAATATTTCTGTTTAATAATATCTGTATTTTTAACAAGTATTTTAGTGTTATATATTAATGGTTTATCAATAAGTCTTGCTAATAAATTTTCCCAAACCTTATCATTTCCGCCTGTATTTCTTCTTATATCAATAATAACTTTATTGATTTTTTTGTTGTTGGCTACTTCGTTTATTTCATCTAATTTAATATTTTCAAAAGCCATTTTTTTTAGTCGTATGTATAATATTTTATCCTTTTCAATGTATTTTGAGTATTTTACTTTTACTTTTCCAAACGAATATTGATATTGACTTTCCCCATTTGCAGATTGTTCAATATTAAAGGTATCGGTTAGTTTTTTATTATCTTTGGTAATAACAGACAAAGTGAATGAATTTTTATTCATAAAAATGAATGCACAGTAAAAATTGGTTGAATAGTATCTTTTATTTTGTTTATCCCATTGCAGATGAAATCGATATTTTGTTAATTTTTGGACAAAAGAATGTATATTCTCTCCATCACATTCTATTAGTTTACCAACAGCTTCATAAACCTTATTGTTATAATTAAATGTTCTTGCCAAATAATATTCGCCATTATAATACTTTATAGATAACCAAAATTTTCTTTTTTTTTCTTTTGTTTCTATCAGATTAAGATATTTAACAGTATTATTGTAGGCAATAGAATCAGTTAAACCATAAAGATTTTGAGCTATTTTATAAGGCATTAAAGATGGTCCTGCGGCTAAAAAATAGCAATGCCCATCTTGCATCAATGTTAAAGTTTTGTTTATCAGAAAAACAAAATCTTCGGTATTTTTGCAATCCTTCACTTCGTTTCTCATTAGTTTTAGTTCGGCTAAAATGTCGGAATCAGTAATTTTTTTCTTAATACATAATTGTGGGTTTACATTTTCGATTATATAAACCAAGTAGTCGAAATCTTGGTACATTTGTGCTTGTGTAAGAACAGGCAAAGCACTTGTTGGGGTGGTTGTTTTTGAATGGCATCCAACAAATAACATAATTATCAAACAGTATCCAACAATGTTTAAAAACTTATTTTTTTTCATTTTTTTTAATTTTATAGTGAATTTCGAGTAAATCTTCAATATTTCCTTTGTGAATTGAACAATAGTCAACTTCGCTATGGTTAAATTTTTCGTTCAGTCTTTTGTAAGGGCAACCACCACCACAATTGGGCAAGTAAAAGCAATTTACACATTTTGGGTCTTCAAAAGGATCGGCGGCTGTTAAATATCTTGTTAATACTGTATTATTTACAAATCCTTTCTGATTTATATTGCCAATAGAATTATTAATTACGCCTATGTCTGTCCAACACTTATACAAATAGCCAGCAGCATCTATTACATAAGAGTTTATATTACGAGCCATACATTCTCTATAGCCACCAGAAGGAAAAAAATCTAATTGTTTAATACCATTTGAATAAAATTGCTCTTTTAAAAACTCCGTCTTCGCATGTCTATCGAAATTACAATTATGTGTAGATGCACATGCATTATTATCTTCTACATAACCGGGATAAACTATAATATTTCCCCCACTAAAATTAGTTTTAAAGAATTTATTAATATCGTTGTATTCCTTATGATTGTTTTTATCAATATTTACTCTTATTAGGATTCCAATTTCAGGAATTTGTTCTGATAAGTATTTAATATTATTTATAATAACATCAAAAGTTCCCCCACCATTAACTAAGCATCTTCTGTTATTGTGCGTTTTTTTAGTTCCATAAATAGTTATATGCAATCTATAAATATTGTTTTCTTTTAATAAATCAACAATTTTGGGTTCTAATAAATAGCCATTAGTTATTATACTTGACATTACTTTAAATCCCATATCTTTAATTCTCTTTGTTATAGATGTAATACTTTCGAATGCTAATAAAGGTTCTCCCCCAAACCAAGTAATACGCACCAATTTCTTTTCGCTGCTTTTTTCGATAAAAGAAATTAAATTATCTTCGGTAACATTATCCATACTTCCAGTGGGTTTATTCTCTTCAAAACAATAAGAACAGCGGAAATTACAATCCATAGTAGGCGCAATAGTTAAATTCAAAAAATCCTTATTAAATCGTTGATACAAAGAAGTTAATTTGATTTCGTAGTATTCATCATAATCGTTATCTACCATTATTTTTGATTCTATCAAAGTTTTCTTTAAATCTTCATCTAATTCATCAAAAGCTACTATGTTTTCTTTGAGGTTGCTAAGTTTTTTATATGTTTCGCTATCCAACTCAGCAAAACTATTTGAAATTGAATTGTACAACAAAAAAACATTTTCTTTTGATGTAAAAAGTTTATTATATTTTGAATATTTCATGTACTAAGGTATATTGTTATTAAAATGTTAATGCTGATGATGCAAAAAAAATAGGTTAGTGATATTTGACAATATTAATGTGCGATTAATTTTACTATGTTACTGGATATAATCAATGTGTTCTAAAAAGTACTCCAGTTTAAACTGGAGTACAATACTAATTTAATAAAACGGATTAGTATGGGCGAACACAATAAGTATAGTCAGAGCAGTGTCCTCCAGGTACATAGAATTCATCACATGATGCTGATTTTACCATACAATATTCTATTGCCCATCCAGTACAATCCCAGATACCCACATCTCCACCACCCACGTCTCCAGCAACTCCACCAGTAATTTGCTTTTCTTGTTCTTCGGTTAATAAAAAAGAAACTAAACTTTTAGAAATTTTTTGTTCTTGTTTAGGTTTTTCAATAAAGCTAAACATTTTATTTGAATTTTTCATTTTTTTATATTTTTTAAATTGTTACTAAAAAAAATTATTAATTCTGTTCTACATTACTACACCTTGCAGTAAAAACCATTATTTAAAATTTTGTATTATGGAAATTATAAGAAACCACATTGCTTTATTATCAAAAAGCAAATAAAAACTCCCTTATATGCAAACCTGCCAAAAATATTTTTTTTATCTTATTGGTGGGTTAGTATTATGTGCAAAAACATATTTTGCATTTAGCTTGTGCAGGGCAAGGTAGCACAGCACAAGCAAGTTCAAGTGAATCCGCTATGTGCTAAATTAAACTGTAGTGCGGCTTTCGCATTACATAAAGATATTTTGTATTTTAAATGCTCATAAGCTGAACTGCTTAGCTGCGTATATATATATATATACCAAGTAGTTGCAAGAATTTGTGTAGCATAAAGCGTGCTTTAATTGAGTAATATGTTGTAGGATGCTTTTCAATTTATTATAGTGCTTATTGGGTTGCAAATATAAATAATAAACGGTAATATGTTAAAAAAATTGTAATTAATTTGAAATTAGTTATTAGGTTGTTGGTTATTAAGTTATTAGTCTGCTTATTAATGAGATGCCTCGCATACTCGGAATGACAAAATCAACACACTGTCAATGTAATTTATTGTTCACTAATTTACCGTTCTTCC